>NZ_BAABEP010000017.1:0-120657 GCF_039540215.1 Streptomyces tremellae | reverse complement strand
CGCGCCCGGCACCGCGTGGCGCGCCGCGTCGCCCACCGCGGCGACCGCGGCGAACGTCGCGAGAACCGCGGCGGGCGCCGTGAGGAACCGTGCGCGCGCCGCCGCACAGCACGCCGCGGCCGCGCCCGCGAGCAGCAGCCGGCCGGGCGGGGGCGCCCCGGCCGCGGTGCGGGCGGCCAGCGAGAACCAGCCGCCCGCGAGCATGCCCAGGCCGCCGGTCGCGGCCGCCGCGACGGCCCCCGGGACCCGGACCTGGGGACGGGCCGCGGTGAGCGCCACCGCCGCGTCCGCCACCCCGGTCGCCAGCAGCGTCCAGGCGAGCACGAGCGGCGGCGCGCCGGCCGCCACCGCCCAGCACACCCCGGCGAACTGCCCGGCGAACACGGCCGCGGGCAGCGGCACGAGGAGTGCGGGCAGCGCGAGCCCGTACCCCGTCCACAGCGCGGCCAGGGCGAGCGCGACGCCACCCGCGAAACCGAAGCCGTCCGACCCCGTCAGGGACGCGGCCCCGGCCGCGTCGAGCACGGTGAGCAGCAGACCGAGGACCGACACCGTCTGCGCCGTCGCGGCAAGGCCCCTGCGGCCGAGCACCGCGGGGGCCGCGAGCGCCGCGACCGTCACCAGCGTCAGCACGGCCGTCCTGCCGCCGTCGCCCAGCGCGCCCCAACTGACCGCGGTGAACACGACCGCGGCGGTCGCGAGGAGCGTCCCGCCGAGCGCGAGGAGGGTGTTCTGCGCGCCGCGCGGCGCCACCTCACGCGGGCGCTGCGGCGCCGCGGGCCAGGCCGGGGGAGTGGGTGCGGGCGGCGCCGCGGCGAGCAGCGACAGCAGGTGGGCGCGGTGCCCGAGCAGCACGTGCCTGCGCCCTTCGAGCCGGCGCAGTTCCTCGTCGACGGCGGCCAGCCGGGCGCGCACGGAGGGGACGTTCGTCATGTCCGCGAGTGTCCGCGCGCCGTGCCGCACGGCCATCGGCGCGCCTACTCAGGGGGTGGTCGCGCGTACTCAGCGCGGCGCCTGAGTACGGGCGGGGGCGGCCCCGGCGCGGTTTGGTGGGAACCCCAGGGGACCTGTATGGTTCAGTCCGTTGCCGGGCGATTAGCTCAGTGGGAGAGCGCTTCGTTCACACCGAAGAGGTCACTGGTTCGAACCCAGTATCGCCCACCGGAAACAGGCCGGTCCGCCCCGACGGACCGGCCTTTCGCGTGCCCGCAGGGCCCGCTCGCCCCGCCGGCGACCGGTCCCGAGCGTCCGCGGGACGAGCGGGCCCCTCCCCCGGGGGATTCAGGCCGCCGTCGCGGGGAGGTCGGGCGGCAGCGGCCAGCCCGCCGCGGCCCTGGCCCGCGCCTGCTCGCCGCCGCGCACCAGCCAGCCGAGCGCGCCCCGCGCCTGCGCCGCGTGCCACGCGCCCTGGAGGCGGTGCAGCTCCACGGCGGTCAGCCGGCCGAGCCTCGCCGCGAACCTGCGCCCCACCGCCCGGGTCACCTCAAGGGCGGCGAGCGCGTGCGCCGCCGGGTCGCGGGGGTCGGCCGCGCCCACCCCGTAGCGCGCGCACAATTCGGCGAGGCCCCGCCCGCGCCCGGCTGCGCGCCGGTCGAGATGGCGGTCGAGGAGGAACGGGTCGAGCACGCACAGCGGCGCCGGCTCCGCGTACCGGGCGAGCCGGGTGGCCCGGTGCCGCCACAGCTCGCGGTCGAGGACCGTCATCCCGTACGCCGCGTGCGCCACCACCAGCGGCACCCCCGCGGCCCACGCGGTGCCGAGCGCCCCGGCTATCTCCCCCACGACGGGGGCGGGCCAGCGGCCGTTGCGGTGCAGGTAGTCGTCGGTCAGCCCGTGCGCGCACGGCACCGGAACCCCCGGGTCCACCAGCCACCGCCTGACCCGGGGCGCCCGCCGCGGCGCCTCCTGGGACACCAGCGCAGCCGAGACGATCCTGTCGCCCTCCGGGTCCCGCCCCGTGGTCGCGGCCCCGAACGCGGCCAGCGGCCCCTCGTACCACAGCGTCATGCACGAACTCCTCAGCCCTGTACGGCAGATGACTGCCCAACGCAGCACGGACCGGTAGGTACCCGGACAGGTGGTGAGGTAAGCGGTCTTTGCGGTCGCTATACCCTTTCGCGAACGACCGCCGAGGCTCGGTACGATTCACGGGCGCAGCGCCCGCTGCGGCAGCCCGTGCAGTGAGGGAGAGACCGGTGTCAGACGTCCGTGTGATCATCCAACGCGATTCCGAGCGGGAAGAGCGCGTGGTGACGACGGGCACTACGGCCGCCGACCTCTTCACCGGGGAGCGCGGCATCGTCGCCGCCCGGGTGGACGGGCAGCTCAAGGACCTCGCGTACGCCCCCGGCGAGGGCGAGGTCGTGGAGCCGGTCGAGATCTCCTCGCCCGACGGCCTGAACATCCTGCGCCACTCCACCGCCCACGTCATGGCGCAGGCCGTGCAGGAGATCTTCCCCGAGGCCAGGCTCGGCATCGGCCCGCCCATCAAGGACGGCTTCTACTACGACTTCGACGTCGAGCGCCCCTTCACCCCGGAGGACCTCAAGGCCGTCGAGAAGAAGATGCAGGAGATCCAGAAGCGCGGCCAGCGCTTCTCCCGCCGCGTCACCACCGACGAGGACGCCCGGGTGGAACTCGCGGGCGAGCCCTACAAGATCGAGCTCATCGGGCTCAAGGGCAGGGCGGCCGACGCGGCCGAGGGCGCGGACGCCGAGGTCGGCTCGGGCGAGCTGACCATCTACGACAACCTCGACGCGAAGACCGGCGAGCTGTGCTGGAAGGACCTGTGCCGGGGGCCCCACCTGCCCACCACCCGGTACATCCCCGCCTTCAAGCTGATGCGCTCGGCCGCCGCGTACTGGCGGGGCAGCGAGAAGAACCCGCAGCTCCAGCGGATCTACGGCACCGCCTGGCCGACGAAGGACGAACTCAAGGCGCACCTGGAGTTCCTCGCGGAGGCCGAGCGCCGCGACCACCGCAAGCTCGGCGCCGAGCTGGACCTGTTCTCCTTCCCCGACGAGCTCGGCCCCGGCCTCGCCGTCTTCCACCCCAAGGGCGGGGTCATCCGCAAGGAGATGGAGAACTACTCCCGCAGGCGGCACGAGGCCGAGGGGTACGAGTTCGTCAACACCCCCCACATCTCGAAGGAGCACCTCTTCGAGACCTCGGGCCACCTGCCGCACTACGCGGAGGGCATGTTCCCGCCCATCGAGTTCGACGGGCAGAACTACCGCCTCAAGGCGATGAACTGCCCCATGCACAACCTGATCTTCAAGTCGCGAGGCCGCTCCTACCGCGAACTGCCGCTGCGGCTGTTCGAGTTCGGCACGGTCTACCGCTACGAGAAGTCCGGGGTGGTCCACGGCCTGACCCGCTCCCGCGGGTTCACCCAGGACGACTCGCACATCTACTGCACCAAGGAGCAGATGCCGCAGGAGCTCGACACGCTCCTGACCTTCGTCCTCGGCCTGCTGCGTGACTACGGGCTCGACGACTTCGAGCTCGAACTCTCCACCCGCGACCCGGAGTCGGACAAGTTCATCGGCTCCGACGAGGACTGGGACGAGGCCACGGAGGCGCTGCGCCAGGCCGCGGAGAAGCAGGGCCTGCCGCTCGTGCCCGACCCGGGCGGCGCCGCCTACTACGGACCGAAGATCTCCGTGCAGGCGAAGGACGCCATCGGCAGGTCCTGGCAGATGTCGACCCTCCAGGTCGACTTCAACCAGCCCAAGCGCTTCGGCCTCGAATACACCGCGGCCGACGGCTCCAAGCAGCAGCCCGTGATGCTGCACCGCGCGCTGTTCGGCTCCATCGAGCGGTTCTTCGGCGTCCTGCTTGAGCACTACGCGGGCGCCTTCCCCGCCTGGCTCGCGCCCGTGCAGGCCGTCGGCATCCCGGTCGGCGACACCCACGTGCCGTACCTGGAGGAGTTCGCGGCCGAGGCCCGGGGCCGGGGACTGCGCATGGAGGTGGACTCCTCGTCCGACCGTATGCAGAAGAAGATCAGGAACCACCAGAAGGCCAAGACCCCGTACATGGTCATCGTCGGCGACGACGACATGCGCGCGGGTACGGTCTCCTTCCGCTACCGCGACGGCTCGCAGGAGAACGGCATCCCGCGCGGCGACGCCCTGGACAAGATCGCCCGCGCGGTCGCCGACCGCGTCCAGGTCTGACCCTGCCCGGCCGCCGCGGCCCCGGGAGCCGCCCGTACCGCTCCGGGGGCCGCGGCGCGTCCCCGCCCTCCCGGCCGCAGGACCGGGCACCGGCGACACGCCACGCGCCCGCCACGTCTTATGCTGCAGAGCATGACGACTGAGCCGGAGCAGCAGATCGGAGTGGGGAGCCCGGACGCGTTCCAGCGCCTGTGGACGCCTCACCGGATGGCGTACATCCAGGGCGAGAACAAGCCCACCGGATCGGGGGCCGAGGACGGCTGTCCCTTCTGCTCCATCCCGTCCAAGTCGGACGAGGACGGCCTGGTCGTCGCGCGCGGCGAGCGCGTGTACGCGGTGCTCAACCTCTACCCGTACAACGGCGGCCACCTCATGGTGGTGCCGTTCCGGCACGTCGCGGACTACACCGAGCTCGACGACGCGGAGACCGCCGAGCTCGGCCTGTTCACCAAGCGCGCCATGGCCGCGCTGCGCGCCGCTTCCGGCGCGCACGGCTTCAACATCGGGATGAACCAGGGCGCGGTCGCGGGCGCGGGGATCGCCGCCCACCTGCACCAGCACGTGGTGCCCCGGTGGGGTGGCGACACCAACTTCATGCCGGTCGTCGGCCACACCAAGGTGCTGCCGCAGCTCCTCGCCGACACCCGCGCCATGCTGGCCGCCGCCTGGCCCGCCTGAGCCCCGGCCCCGAGGGCCGCGCGCGGGGCGGGCCGGCACCGGAAGACCCCCGGCCCCGAGGGCCGCGCGCGCCCCGCGGCCCTACGCGTTGTACGTGTCGGCCTTCGACGGCGTCGGGTCCTGTACGGCGCCGCTCAGCGCGCCCGCGCGGGCGCCGAACTGCGTGGTCTCCACGCCGTGCTCGTCCAGTACGCGCAGCGCCGCGGTGTGGGCGGCCCGCAGCACCGGGGTGGCGGTGCGCAGCGCGTCGTCCGCCATGAAGCGGTGCAGCCACGGCTGCTCCGCCCAGGCGTGCCGCAGGCCGAACGGCTCCGGCAGCACCAGCTTGCCGCCGAGGTGGTCGAGGATCGGCGGGTACCAGACGAGCGGCGCCCGCACCGCGAGCCTGACCACCTCGTCGTTGCTGACGAGCGGCAGGGTGCGGGTTGTGGTCTCCCAGAACTTGACCATCTTCGGCGAACTGACGGTCTTCGGCGACGGCTTGGTGGTGAACAGGCCGTGCACGGGTCCGAGGGCGTACCCCGTGACCTCGATGCGCAGGGTCTCGTGCAGCACGGTCACGTTGATCATCATCGTCAGGATCAGCTGGCCGTCCCAGAGCGTGAACTGCACGCCCAGGTAGTGGCGGTTGCCGCTGCCGAACTGCTGCTCGTTGCAGATGCGCTGTATCTCGTGCGGCTTGACCTGGAAGGCCTCGACGTCCTGGCCCTCGGGCCTGCTCACCGAGCCGGCGCCCTGGCCGACCGGCGAGACGATCCAGTGCTTCACCGACGGCGTCGGGAAGCCGCCCGTGTTGAGCGGGCCGCGCTCCAGCAGCTTGAGCTGGTCGTGGATGGCCTTGATCACGTCCCAGCTGCGGAAGCCGTGTATCTCCTTGCCCGGGTCCTTCGGGACGAGCTGCTCGGCCAGCTGCCAGCTGCCCCACCGGGTGCCCATGCCGAGTATGCCCTTGGGGCCCGCGTAGAAGACGACGTTCGACTGCTGCTCCGCGGTGAGCTTCTGGAGGCCCTGCCGCAGCTCCTCGCGGGCCGACTCGCCCGGGTGCCCCGGCACCGCGTCCGGGACCTTGGCACCGATGCCGCCGCCCGAGAGCAGCGCGTCCCACCGGCCGCGCAGGTCCTTGGCGGTCGACTCGGAGACCCGCTTGGCGAGGTACCAGCCGACGGGCGGCATCAGGATGACACCGCGTATGTACCACCCGACGACGCCGTTGAACGGCAGGAACAGCAGGAAGATCACCGCGAGCACGCCGACCGCCACAAGCAGCAGCGTGCCGATGGCGCCCGCGCTCTTGCGCGCACCCGACGCGAGGCCGCGGCGCAGCGCGAACACCCCGAGCCACAGCAGCAGCCCCGGCAGGAACAGCACGCCGAAGACCACGGTGATCACGGTGAGCCGCTGGTCGCGCTCCTTGCGGATGTGGTTCGCGGCCAGGCAGTGCTCCACCACCGTCTGCGCCTCGATGCCGAAGGACTGGATGAGCGCGGCGCGCCCCCCGCCGAGGGTCCGCGTCTGCACGGCGCGCGCGAACGCCTCGCCCAGGTTGGGGGCGAAGATGTTGGTCCTGCCCTCCTTGGTGCGCGAGCCGCCCTTGATCGTGGACTGGTGCCACTCGTTGTCCGCCTTGAGGATCTCCGTGAGATCGCTGTCGCGGTACGCGGCCGAGGCCAGCGCCTGGGTCGCCGCGGTCTGGCCCGCCGCGCCCATCAGGGGCACCTGTGCCCCAGGGCTGAAGTCGAACCCGTCGCTCACTGCCTGACCGCCCCCACCCGTCGCCGAGGTTCCGCTGTGCCGCCACTTCCCGCCCCGCGGGCCCGCACGCCTGCTGAGCTGGGCACCCCAGCGTATCCGTGGTGCCCCGCTCTTGGCAGTCCTATGTCAACTACGCGTCGATCAAGCTCCGTTCCCGCAGCTTTTCGGCCACCGCCCGCGGCATCGGCTCGTGCCGCGCGTACGTACGGCTGAAGCGGCCCGTGCCGTGCGCGAGCGACCTGAGGTCGACGGCGTACCTGCCGATCTCCAGCTCGGGCACCTCGGCACGCACCACCGTGAGCCCGGAACCCGCGGGCTCGGTCCCCACGACACGGCCGCGGCGGCCCGACAGGTCGCTCATCACCGGGCCGACGTGCTCGTCGGGCACCAGCACGGCCACCTCGGCGACCGGTTCGAGCAGGTGGATCGGCGCGGCGGCGGCCGCCTCGCGCAGTGCGAGCGCGCCCGCAGTCTGGAACGCGGCGTCCGACGAGTCCACCGAGTGCGCCCTGCCGTCGCGCAGCGTCACCCGCACGTCCACCAGCGGATGCCCGGCGGCGACCCCGCGCTCCGCCTGCGCCCGTACGCCCTTCTCGACGGAGGGGACGAACTGCCGCGGCACCGCGCCCCCCACCACCTCGTCGACGAACTCGACACCCGAGCCGGGCGGCAGCGGCTCCACCGTAATCTCGCAGATCGCGAACTGCCCGTGCCCGCCGGACTGCTTCACATGCCGCCCGCGGCCTGACGCCGGCGCGCCGAACGTCTCCCGCAGCGCCACCCTGTGCGGCACGGCGTCGACCCGTACGCCGTAGCGGGCGCGTAGCCTCTCAAGGGCCACCTCCCGGTGCGCCTCGCCGAGGCACCACAGCACCAACTGGTGCGTGTCCTGGTTCTGTTCGAGGCGCAGCGTGGGATCCTCCGCGACCAGCCCGGCGAGCGCCTGCGACAGCTTGTCCTCGTCCGCCTTGCCGTGCGCCTCCACGGCGAGCGGCAGCAGCGGCTCCGGCATCGGCCACGCCTCCACCAGCAGCGGGTCCTCGGGCGCCGACAGGGTGTCTCCGGTCTCCGCGTGCGCGAGCTTCGCCACGCACGCGAGGTCGCCCGCGCGGCACTCCGGCAGGACGCGCTGCTGCTTGCCGAACGGCGAGGACAGCGCGCCGACCCGCTCGTCCGCGTCGTGCGCCACCGGCTCGCCGTCCGTGCCGGGACCCGCCGGGGCGTGCCCGTCCGCCGGGCGGCGGCCCGACACGTGCACCGTCGCGTCGGGGCGCAGCGTGCCGGAGAAGACCCGCACGAGCGACATCCGGCCCACGTACGGGTCGGAGGCCGTCTTCACCACCTCCGCGAGCAGCGGCCCCGCCGGGTCGCAGCCGATCCTCTCGCGCGCCGCGCCCCGCACCGTGGTGACCCGGGGCGCGGCGCGTTCCAGCGGTGAGGGAAAGCCGCCCGTCACCAGGTCGAGCAGCTCCACCGTGCCGAGGCCCTGGGAGCCGCCCGGCGCCGCGGGCGCCGCGGCGAGCACCGGATGGAACACCCCGCGGGCCACCGCCTTCTCCAGGTCCGCGGTGAGCGTCCCGACGTCCAGCTCCTCGCCCGCCAGATAGCGGTCCATCAAGGTCTCGTCCTCGCTCTCCGCGATGATCCCCTCGATGAGCCGGTTGCGGGCCGCCTCGGCCGCCGGCAGCTCGTCGTCAAACGGCGGCCCCGCCCTGCGCTCGCCCGACGCGTAGTCGAAGACCCGGCGCGACAGCAGCCCCACGAGGCCCGTCGCCCGGGCGTGCCCGTCAGGGCCCTCGGGCCCGAGGACCGGCAGGTGGAGCGGTACGACGGCGTCCGGGTCGTCCCCGCCGAACAGCCGCCCGCACACCCGTGTCATCGCCTCGAACCCGGTGCGCGCGGTGTCCAGGTGCGTCACCACGATGGCCCGCGGCATGCCCACTGCCGCGCACTCGTCCCACACGGCCCGCGTCACGTCGGGCACGGCCTCGGCCTCCTGCGCGGCCGAGACGACGAAGAGGGCCGCGTCCGCGGCCCGCAGACCGGCCCTCAGCTCGCCGACGAAGTCGGCGTATCCCGGAGTGTCCAGGAGGTTGACCTTGTACCCGCCCCACTCGACGGGGACCAGCGACAGCTGTACCGAGCGGTGCTGCCGGTGCTCGATCTCGTCGTAGTCGGAGACGGTCCCCCCGTCCTCGACCCTGCCGGGCCGCACCACCGCCCCCGCGGTCTGCGCCAGCGCCTCGACGAGCGTCGTCTTGCCCGAGCCGCTGTGGCCGACCAGGACCACGTTCCGTACGGTGGCGGGCCGGTCGGCTGTCGTCGCCCCTCCGGCGGCCCCGATGTGTGTCTTCGCCCTGTCGCCCATGGTGTCCTGCCTCCCGGATGTGATCGCGCGGTGAGGGGTTGTGGAGGGCGCGGACAAGGGAGAGCCGCCCAGGCAGCTCCGGCGGTGCCCACGGTGTCCTTCGAGCTTCGCACCCGGGCCAGGTCACGTCCATACGCAGGCCGCCCCGCACGTCCGGGGCGCGCGCCGGGGACCCGGCACTGGCGGGCGGCGGTCGTGGCTACGATGGGCCAGCCGACGGCCACCGGGGCCGTCCGGCGCACCGACCCCGGGAAAGCCATGCTGAACAAGTACGCGCGTGCGTTCTTCACGCGTGTCCTCACGCCGTTCGCCGCGCTCCTGCTCCGCCGGGGGGTGAGCCCGGACACGGTCACGCTGATCGGCACGGCGGGGGTGGTGGCGGGCGCGCTGGTGTTCTATCCCCGGGGTGAGTTCTTCTGGGGCACCATCTGCATCACGGTCTTCGTCTTCTCCGACCTGGTCGACGGGAACATGGCCAGGCAGGCCCAGATCTCCAGCCGCTGGGGCGCCTTCCTCGACTCCACGCTCGACCGGGTCGCCGACGGCGCGATCTTCGGCGGCTTCGCGCTCTGGTACGCGGGCACCGGCGACAACGACATGATGTGCGCCGTGGCCATCTTCTGCCTCGCCAGCGGCCAGGTCGTCTCGTACACCAAGGCGCGCGGCGAGTCGATCGGCCTTCCCGTCGCCGTCAACGGCCTGGTGGAGCGCGCGGAGCGGCTGGTGATCACGCTGGTGCTCGGCGGCCTCGCGGGCTTCCACCGCACCTTCGGCGTCCCCGGCATCCAGATCCTGCTGCCGATCGCGCTGTGGATCGTCGCCGCGGGTTCGCTGGTGACCCTCTGTCAGCGGGTCGTCACCGTACGGCGGGAGGCCGCAGAGGAGGACGCGGCGCGCGCCGCGGAGGCGGCGACCGCGCCCGCAGGCGGCTCCTCCGCGGGCGGCGCGTCGTGAGCGGCGCGCGGGACCGCGCGACCGACGCCCTCTACGGACTCGGCTGGGCCACGGTCAAGACCCTGCCGGAGCCCGTCGCCCGCTCGCTCGGCAGGGCCGTCGCCGACACGGCGTGGAAGCGCCGCGGCCACGGCGTGCTGCGACTGGAGCGCAACCTCGCCCGGGTGGTGCCCGACGCGGGCCCCGAGCGCCTCGCCGAACTGTCGAAGGCCGGCATGCGCTCGTACCTGCGGTACTGGATGGAGTCCTTCCGGCTGCCCACCTACTCGAAGGAGCGGGTGGTGGACGGCTTCACGCCGAAGGGCCTGCACCACCTCGACGAGGCGTTCGCCGCCGGGCGCGGCGTCGTCATGGCGCTGCCCCACCTGGCCAACTGGGACCTCGCGGGAGCCTGGGTGGCCCAGGCACTCGGCCGGAACTTCACCACCGTCGCGGAACGGCTCAAGCCCGAGACGCTCTACGACCGGTTCGTCGCCTACCGCGAGAGCCTCGGCATGGAGGTCCTGCCGCACTCCGGCGGCTCCGCCTTCGGCACGCTCGCCAGGCGGCTGCGGTCCGGGGGCATGGTGTGCCTGGTCGCCGACCGTGACCTGTCCGCCTCGGGCGTCGGGGTCGACTTCTTCGGTGAACGCGCCACCATGCCGGCGGGCCCGGCGATCCTCGCCCAGCACACCGGCGCCGCCCTGCTGCCCGTCACCCTCTGGTACGACGAGACGCCCGTCATGCGCGGCACGGTCCACCCGCCCGTCGAGGTCCCCGAAACGGGCGACAGGACCGAGAAGACGTCCGCCATGACCCAGGCGCTCGCCGACGTCTTCGCCCGGGGCATCGCCGACCACCCGGAGGACTGGCACATGCTGCAGCGGCTCTGGCTCGCGGACCTCGACCCGGACAGGCGCCCCGCGCCGGACGCGGGGGCGTCGGGGACATGAGGATCGGCATCGTCTGCCCGTACTCCTGGGACGTGCCGGGAGGCGTGCAGTTCCACATCAGGGACCTCTCCGAGCACCTGATCGGCCTCGGCCACGAGGTGTCCGTACTGGCGCCGGCCGACGACGGGACGCCGCTGCCGCCGTACGTGGTCTCCGCCGGGCGCGCGGTGCCCGTCCCGTACAACGGGTCCGTGGCCCGGCTCAACTTCGGCTTCCTCTCCGCCGCCCGGGTCCGCAGGTGGCTGCACGAGGGCGGCTTCGACGTGGTGCACATCCACGAGCCCTCCTCGCCCTCGCTCGGGCTGCTCACCTGCTGGGCGGCGCAGGGCCCGATCGTCGCGACGTTCCACACCTCCAACCCGCGCTCGCGCGCGATGATCGCCGCGTACGCGATCCTCCAGGCGGCGCTGGAGAAGATCAGCGCGCGCATCGCCGTCAGCGAGTACGCCCGGCGCACCCTGGTCGAACACCTCGGCGGCGACGCCGTGGTGATCCCCAACGGCGTCGACGTCGGCTTCTTCGCGCGCGCCGAGCCGCACCCCGACTGGCAGGGCCGCGAGGGCGCGCCGACCATCGGCTTCGTCGGCCGCATCGACGAGCCGCGCAAGGGCCTTCCCGTCCTGATGCGGGCACTGCCCGCGATCCTCGACCGGAGCCCGGGGGCCCGGCTGCTGGTCGCGGGGCGCGGCGACCCCAAGGAGGCGGTGGCCCCGCTGCCCCGCGCACTGCGCGACCGCGTCGAGTTCCTCGGCATGGTCAGCGACGAGGACAAGGCGCGCTTCCTCAGCAGCGTCGACCTGTACGTGGCGCCCAACACCGGCGGTGAGAGCTTCGGCATCATCCTCGTCGAGGCGATGTCGGCGGGCGCGCCGGTCCTCGCGAGCGACCTGGAGGCCTTCGCCCAGGTGCTCGGGCAGGGCAGCGCGGGCGTCCTGTTCCCGGGCGGGGACGCGGACGCGCTGGCCGCCACGGCCCTCGAACTCCTCGCCGACGCCCCGCGCCGCGCCGCCCTGCGGGCCCGCGCCTCCGTGCACGTACGGCGCTTCGACTGGTCGACGGTGGGCGCCGACATCCTCGCGGTCTACGAGACGGTCACCGACGGCGCGGCCCAAGTGGCCGCGGTGGAGCGCGGAGCGGGCCGGTAGCGGAGTACCGCGCGCCCGGCTGCGGGCCGGTGCCGGTGCGGCGCGGCCCGGTAGCCTGCTCGCGTGATCGAGACCTTCTCCTGGATCGGCGTCGCCGTCGTCGTGCTCATCGCCTTCGGCCTGTACCTGAGTTGGACCGCGGGGCGGCTCGACCGGCTGCACGCGAGGACGGACGCGACCCGCGCGTCCCTCGACGCGACCCTGCTGCGCAGGGCGTCCGTCGCCCAGGAGGTCGCCACCTCGGGTGTGCTCGACCCGGCCGCGTCGATCGTGCTGTACGAGGCCGCCCACGCGGCCCGGCAGGCCGAGGAGGAGCAGCGCGAGGTCGCCGAGAGCGAGCTCAGCCAGGCCCTGCGCGCCGTGTTCGGGGAGCCCGCGCAGGTCGAGGCCGTACGGGCGGCGCCCGGCGGTGTGGAGGCCGCGGACGAACTCGCCGCCGCGGTACGGCGCGTGCCGATGGCCCGGCGCTTCTACAACGACGCGGTGCGCGCCGCGCGCGCCCTGCGCAGGCACCGCAAGGTGCGCTGGTTCCGGCTCGCGGGCCACGCGCCGCGCCCTCTCGCCTTCGAGATGGACGACGAGCCGCCGCTCGCGCTCGCCGACCGGGCCGCGTAGCGCCGCGGCGGCGGCCCGGCCGGCGGAGGTCAGCGCTCCAGCCGCCGCCTGGCGGCCTCCGTGACGGGCGTGAAGAGATTGACGAGGTTCCCGTCGGGGTCGCGCAGGAGCAGCGACCTGTTGCCCCAGGGCATCGTCGTCGGCTCCTGCACGACCGTGCGGCCGAGGGCCGCGAGCCGCTCGTGCTCCGCGTCGGTGTCGGCCACGCGGAACTCCACGATCACCGACTCGTTGGCGGCGGGCCGTGCGACGCCGTCGCCGTGGAGCGCGAGCGTGCGGTCGCTCGCCACCGCCAGCGTGCAGGACGGCAGGACGAGCTCGGCGAAGTCCGGCGAGTACCAGGTCGCCGTGACGGCGGTGACCTCTTCGTAGAACGCGACGAGCCGGGGCGCGTCGCCGGTGATGACGCGGATCGAGGCGAAGTCCATGAGTGTGCTTCCTTCCAGCGGGCCCCACGGGCGGGGCCGGACGAGCGGACCCGTCGCACGCTAGAACCGATACCGGGCGGAATCCGCCCGGTATCTCCGGCAGACTTCGGCACGTGACCACATCGACCGCCCGGGTGCTCGGCCTGCTGGAGATCCTCCAGGCGGGCGGCGTGCGCACCGTGCCCGAGCTGGCCGGCAGGCTCGGCGTCGACGAGCGCACCGTCCGGCGCTACGCGGGCCACCTGGTGGAACTCGGCGTGCCCGTGGAGTCGCTGCGCGGGCGCCACGGGGGCTACCGGATCGCGCCGGGCCACCGGATGCCCCCGCTGATGCTCACGGAGGAGGAGGCGCTCGCCGTCCTCCTCGGCCTCGCGGCGGACGAGGACGCGCCGCCGTACACCACCGCCGCAGCCTCCGCGGCGGCGAAGCTCCGCAGGGTGCTGCCCAGGCCCCTGAGGAGGCGCCTCGACGTGCTCAGGGAGACCGCCGGCTTCACCGCCCCGCCCCGGCCCGCCGCGCTGCCCGAGGCGGGCGTGCTGCTCGGCCTGGCCGAGGCCGTGAGCGAGCGCAGGCCCGTGTGCTTCGCCTACCGGGACAGGGGCGGCCGCGGCAGCGAGCGCACCGTGCTGCCGTACGGTCTCGTGGCGCACCGCGAGCGCTGGTACGTCGCGGGGGCCGACCGGGCCGCGGGCGGGGTGCGGGTCTTCCGCGCCGACCGGATCACCGGCCTGGCCGTGCAGCCGGGCTCCTTCGCCGCGCCGCCGGGCTTCGACCCGGTGGCCACCGTGCTCGACCGCCTCGCGCGGGCCCCCTGGACCCACGACGTGGCCCTGCGCGTGCAGGGGAGCGTCGAGCGGGTGCGCCGCCACTTCCCGGCGGACCTGGCGGCCCTGGCGGCGGCCGAGGACCCGGAGGGCGGCGGGTCCGGGTGGGTCCGCGTCCGGGTGCGGGCCGAGCGGCTTGAGTGGATCCCCGCCGTTCTCGCCGCGCTCGACTGCCCCTTCACGGTCGAGCGGCCCGCCGCGCTGCGCGACCTCGTGGCAGCGCTCGGCCGCCGCCTCACGGAGGGCGCCGGGGAGCCGGCGGCCGGGTCGGCGGACCCGGACCGGCCCGGCCCCCCGGAGCGGCCCTGAGCCGCCCCGAGCGGCTTGGGCGGCGGTCCGGGCCCCGAGGGTGGTCCGGGCTCTGGGGGCGGTCCGGGCTCTGAGGGTGGTCCGGCCCCCCGAGGGTGGTCCGGGCCCCGGGGGCGGTTCGGGCTCTGAGCGGGCCACCGTGCGGGCCCGTACACGCGCGGGTGGACCGCCGCTTCGTCCTGGCAGGGGCCGGAGGTGGTGCGGGCGCGCGCACGCGGGTGGGCCGCCCGACGTGACGTGGACCGCACCCCGAGGAGTCCACCGGCCCCGCATTGGCTCTTGTCGGCCGCCCTTCACCCGGCGTTTCCTCGCCTGTGCAGGTTCCCGTTCCCACACCACCCCAGCGAGGCCCTTGTGTCCACTGCTCCGCAGGCCGCCCCCCAGACGACGCCCGAGACCGGTACCGCCCGAGTGAAGCGCGGCATGGCCGAGCAGCTCAAGGGCGGCGTGATCATGGACGTCGTCACGCCCGAGCAGGCGAAGATCGCCGAGGACGCGGGCGCCGTCGCCGTCATGGCCCTGGAGCGGGTCCCCGCCGACATCCGCAAGCACGGCGGTGTCGCGCGGATGTCCGACCCCGACATGATCGAGGGCATCATCGAGGCCGTCTCGATCCCGGTCATGGCCAAGTCGAGGATCGGCCACTTCGTGGAGGCGCAGGTCCTCCAGTCCCTCGGTGTCGACTACATCGACGAGTCCGAGGTGCTCACCCCCGCCGACGAGGCCAACCACTCGGACAAGTGGGCGTTCACCACCCCGTTCGTGTGCGGCGCCACCAACCTCGGCGAGGCCCTGCGCCGCATCGCCGAGGGCGCGGCCATGATCCGCTCCAAGGGCGAGGCCGGCACGGGCAACGTCGTGGAGGCCGTCCGCCACCTGCGCCAGATCAAGGGCGAGATCGCCCGCCTGCGCGGCGCGGACAGCAACGAGCTGTACGCCGCGGCGAAGGAGTTGCGCGCGCCGTACGAGATCGTCCGCGAGGTCGCCGAGCTCGGCAAGCTGCCCGTCGTGCTGTTCTCCGCGGGCGGCGTCGCCACCCCCGCGGACGCCGCGCTGATGCGGCAGCTCGGCGCCGAGGGCGTGTTCGTCGGCTCCGGCATCTTCAAGTCGGGCGACCCGGCCAAGCGCGCCGCCGCGATCGTCAAGGCCACCACCTTCTACGACGACCCGAAGATCATCGCCGACGCGTCGCGCAACCTCGGCGAGGCCATGGTCGGCATCAACCTGGACGCGGCCCCCGACGCCGAGCGGTTCGAGAACCGTGGCTGGTAGGGACCTCACGGTGGGCGTCCTCGCCCTCCAGGGCGACGTGCGCGAGCACCTCGCGGCGCTCACCGCGTCCGGCGTCACCGCCGCCGCGGTGCGCCGCCCCGAGGAGCTGGCCGCCGTGGACGGGCTCGTCGTCCCGGGCGGCGAGTCCACCACCATGTCCAAGCTCGCCGTCCTCTTCGGCCTGATGGAGCCGCTGCGCGAGCGGGTCGCGGCCGGGCTGCCGGTCTACGGGACGTGCGCGGGGATGATCCTGCTCGCCGAGAAGATCCTCGACCCCAGGTCCGGCCAGGAGACCGTCGGCGGCATCGACATGATCGTCCGCCGCAACGCCTTCGGCCGGCAGAACGAGTCCTTCGAGGCGGCCGTCGAGGTCGCGGGCGTCGACGGCGGCCCCGTCGAGGGCGTCTTCATCCGGGCGCCCTGGGTGGAGTCGGTGGGCGCGGGCGCCGAGGTCCTCGCCGAGCACGCGGGCCATGTCGTCGCCGTGCGCCAGGGCAACGCGCTCGCCACCTCCTTCCACCCCGAACTCACCGGCGACCACCGCGTACACCGGCTGTTCACGGAGATGGTGCGATCCGTAGCATGAGCGGATCCCGGTAGGATCTCCAGCGAACAGAGCTGCATCGGTTACGTGAAGGAGACAGGCAGATGTCCGGCCACTCTAAATGGGCTACGACGAAGCACAAGAAGGCCGTGATCGATGCCAAGCGCGGCAAACTCTTCGCGAAGCTGATCAAGAACATCGAGGTCGCGGCGCGCACCGGCGGCGCCGACATCGAGGGCAACCCGACGCTGTTCGACGCCGTGCAGAAGGCGAAGAAGCAGTCGGTGCCGAACAAGAACATCGACTCGGCCGTCAAGCGCGGCGCCGGCCTCGAAGCGGGCGGCGCCGACTACGAGACGATCATGTACGAGGGCTACGGCCCGAACGGCGTCGCGGTGCTCGTCGAGTGCCTCACCGACAACCGCAACCGCGCCGCCTCCGACGTGCGCGTCGCGATGACGCGCAACGGCGGCTCCATGGCCGACCCCGGCTCCGTGTCGTACCTGTTCAACCGCAAGGGCGTCGTCGTCGTCCCCAAGGGTGAGCTGGCCGAGGACGACGTGCTCGGCGCGGTGCTCGACGCGGGCGCCGAGGAGGTCAACGACCTCGGCGACTCCTACGAGGTGCTGAGCGAGGCCACCGACCTGGTCGCGGTGCGCACCGCCCTCCAGGAGGCCGGCATCGACTACGACTCGGCCGACGCCAACTTCGTCCCGACCATGCAGGTCGAGCTGGACGAGGAGGGCGCGCGGAAGATCTTCAAGCTGATCGACGCGCTGGAGGACAGCGACGACGTGCAGAACGTCTTCGCGAACTTCGACGTCTCCGACGAGGTCATGGAGAAGGTCGACGCCTGACGGGCTTTCGCAGACACGGCCCAGGGCCGGCACCAGGCATCCGACGGGCCGACGGAGCGTGTCTCCGTCGGTCCGTCGCTTTGTCGGCGGCGGCCACTAGGGTGCCAGGCGGCGGGAACAGTTGACCGAAGGGGGAGTGCGCGGTGCGGGTTCTGGGCGTCGACCCCGGTCTCACCAGGTGCGGCATCGGCGTGGTCGAGGGCGTCGCGGGCCGCCCGCTGACGATGCTCGGCGTCGGCGTCGTCCGCACCCCGCCGGACGGCGACCTCGGCTCGCGGCTGGTCGCCGTCGAGCAGGGCATCGAAGCCTGGCTCGACGAGCACCGGCCGGAGCGCGTCGCCGTCGAGCGGGTGTTCAGCCAGCACAATGTGCGCACGGTGATGGGCACGGCACAGGCAAGCGCCGTCGCCGTGCTCTGCGCATCCCGCCGCGGCATCCCCGTCGCCCTGCACACCCCGAGCGAGGTGAAGGCCGCCGTCACCGGCAGTGGCCGCGCGGACAAGGCGCAGGTCGGCGCCATGGTGACCCGGCTGCTCCGGCTCGCCGCCATGCCGAAGCCCGCCGACGCCGCCGACGCGCTCGCCCTCGCCATCTGCCACATCTGGCGGGCCCCCGCCACCTCCCGCCTCCAGCAGGCCGAGGCCGCGGCGCGCGCCGCACGGCCCGCCCGGCTGCCGGGCGGCGGTACAACCGTCCGGAAGGTCATCCCATGATCGCGTTCGTCAGCGGCAGGGTCGCCGCGCTCGCCCCCACCACGGCCGTGATCGAGGTCGGCGGCGTCGGCATGGCCGTGCAGTGCACGCCCGCCACCCTCGCCGGGCTCCGCATGGACGAGCAGGCCAGGCTCGCCACCTCCCTCGTCGTACGGGAGGACTCGCTCACCCTCTACGGCTTCGCCGACGACGACGAGCGGCAGGTCTTCGAGCTGCTCCAGACCGCGAGCGGCGTCGGGCCGAGGCTCGCCCAGGCCATGCTCGCCGTGCACAGTCCCGACGCCCTGCGCACCGCCGTCGCCACCGGCGACGAGAAGGCGCTCACCGCCGTGCCGGGCATCGGCAAGAAGGGCGCACAGAAGCTCCTGCTCGAACTGAGGGACCGGCTCGGAGCCCCGCTCGGCACCGGCGCGGCGGCCCGCTCGGGCGCCGTGGCGAGCGGGCCCGCGCCCTGGAGCGACCAGTTGCTCTCCGCGCTCGTCGGGCTCGGCTACCAGAGCCGCGAGGCGGAGGAGGCCGTCGTGCAGGTCACCCCGCAGGCCGAGGCGGCCCTCGCGGAGGGCACCGAACCGCCCGTGCCGCAGCTGCTGCGGGCCGCGCTCCAGAGCCTGAACCGCGCGCGCTGAGCCCACCGCGGCACCCGCACGACCCGCACGACCACGAGGCACCACCGAAGGGCACGCAGTGAACTGGGACGCCACCGACGCAGGAGCGGACGCCGACGCAGGAGCCGACGCCGGCGACCGGCTCGTCGGCGCCTCCGCGGACGGCGAGGACCAGGCCGTCGAGGCCGCGCTGCGCCCGAAGTCGCTGTCCGAGTTCGTCGGCCAGGAGCGCGTACGGGAGCAGCTCGACCTCGTCCTCAGGGCCGCGCTCGCCCGCGGCGCGACCTCCGACCACGTCCTGCTCTCCGGCGCCCCGGGCCTCGGCAAGACCACCCTCGCGATGATCGTCGCCGCCGAGATGGGCGCCCCGATCCGCATCACCTCGGGCCCCGCGATCCAGCACGCCGGCGACCTCGCCGCGATCCTCTCCTCGCTCCAGGAGGGCGAGGTGCTGTTCCTCGACGAGATCCACCGGATGTCGAGGCCCGCCGAGGAGATGCTGTACATGGCGATGGAGGACTTCCGGGTCGACGTCATCGTCGGCAAGGGGCCAGGCGCCACGGCCATCCCGCTCGAACTGCCGCCCTTCACCCTGGTCGGCGCCACCACCAGGGCCGGCCTGCTGCCGCCGCCCCTGCGCGACCGCTTCGGCTTCACCGGCCACATGGAGTTCTACGCGAGCGGCGAACTGGAGCGCGTCCTGCACCGCTCCGCGCAGCTCCTCGACGTGGAGATCGACGCGGAGGGCGCGGCCGAGATCGCCGGGCGCTCCCGCGGCACGCCCCGCATCGCCAACCGCCTCCTGCGCCGCGTGCGCGACTACGCGCAGGTCAAGGGCGACGGCTTCGTCAACAGAGAGGTCGCGGCCGCCGCCCTCGGGGTGTACGAGGTGGACGAGCGGGGACTCGACCGCCTCGACCGCGCGGTGCTGCACGCACTGCTCAAGCTGTTCTCCGGCGGACCCGTCGGCCTGTCCACCCTCGCGGTCGCCGTGGGGGAGGAGCGCGAGACGGTCGAGGAGGTCGCCGAGCCCTTCCTGGTACGGGAGGGACTGCTCGCGCGCACGCCGCGCGGCCGGGTCGCCACCCCCGCCGCCTGGGCGCACCTGGGCCTCACGGCCCCGCGGCACGCACCGGGAGCAAGCGGACAAGAGGGCCTGTTCGGGGCCTGAGAACACGGATAGTCGCCCCGGGCGGAACCCGGGTGCCATGCTGGGCGTTGTTCCAACGATGCGGACTCGCCTAGACTCCGCCGATGCCGCCCTTCCGGTCGGCGTCCCCACCCCCGAATACCAGGCCGTCCGTCCAGCACGGCGGTCGTGCGAAGGAAGTTCCCTCCCGTGAGTTACGCGACCCTTCTCCCCTTCATCGTGCTCATCGGGGCCATGTTCCTGATGACGCGGTCCGCCAAGAAGAAGCAGGCGGCCGCGGCGTCGATGCGCAACGAGGTGCAGCCCGGCGTGGGCGTGCGCACGATCGGCGGCATGTTCGCCACCGTCAAGGAGGTCCACGACGAGATGGTCCTCCTCGAGGTGGCGCCCGGCGTCCACGCGGTCTACGCGAAGAACGCGATCGGCGCCGTCCTCGACGACGAGGAGTACAACCGCATCGTCCACGGCGAGGAGCCGTCCGCGGCGGACCTCGGCCTCGACGCGCCCGTCGTGCCCGACGACGCCTCGTCGCTGACCGAGGGCGGTTCGGGGATCGACCTCGGCAAGAAGCCCGGCGCCGACCTGACCAAGAAGGGCTCCGACGACGCCGAGCCCGCCGCCGACGCCCCGGCCGAGCCCGAGGACGCGGCCGCGAAGGACTCCGCAGGGGCGGAGAGCGGCACCGCCGCTCAGCAGGACGAGGCCGCCGAGCAGAAGACCGGCAAGGGCGACGCGAAGACCGACGGCGAGACCGGAACGAAGTAGTCACCTCCGCGACCGCGGGCCGCCGCACCGCGGCTGCCGGCGGTGCGCGGGCCGCAACGAACTTGGCGGGGCAGGTCCCCACACCACTTCGTGGCCGCCCACGCCGGCGCTCACCACCGGACGACAGGCGGTTGGACAGGGAGAATCGAGAAGGTGGCAGCACCCAAGAAGGGGCGGAGGCCTGCGGGGTCGCCGGGCAGGCCGGGCCGCACCCTTGCACTGTTCCTGATCGTCACCGCCGCCCTCGTGGGCGGCATGTTCTGGTCGGGAGACACCGCGCCGCGCCTGGGCATCGACCTCGCGGGCGGCACGACGATCACGTTGAAGGCGCAGAACACGCCGGGCAAGCCCAACGCGATCAACAAGACCAACATGGACACCGCGGTCGACATCATGAACCGCCGTGTCAACGGTCTCGGCGTGTCCGAGGCCGAGGTCCAGACGCAGGGCAACGACAACATCGTCGTGAACATCCCCAAGGGGACCAACGAGGCCCAGGCCCGCTCGCAGGTCGGCCAGACCGCCCAGCTGTACTTCAGGCCCGTGCTGTCCGTCGCGGCCGGCGCGCCCACGCCCCAGCCGTCCGCGAGCGGGTCCTCCAAGGCCACGCCGAGCGGCTCGGCGAGCGCGTCCCCCGGCGGCTCCGCGTCGGCCTCCGCCTCCGCGGGCTCCGGCGGCTCCACCGCCTCCGACCGGTCCTCCGGCTCTCCCTCTGCCGGTTCGAGCACCCAGGGCCGCGCCGTCACCAGCGCCCTCAAGAAGGCGCCCTCCCCCTCCGCCTCCGGCGGGGCGAGCGCCCCCGCGACCCCGCCCGCCACCGGTGACGCCTCGACCCCGCCCGACGCGGCGACCGCGGCGCTCCAGAAGAAGTTCGAGTCCCTGGACTGCAGCAACAAGGCCCAGCGCACCAAGGCCAACCAGGGCGCGGGACCCAAGGACACCATCGTCGCCTGCGGCCAGGACTCCAACAAGCAGTGGGAGAAGTACGTCCTCGGCCCGGCCGCCCTCGAAGGCACCGACGTCAAGAAGTCCCAGGGCGTCTTCGACACCCAGAACGCCCAGTGGATCGTCACGCTGGACTTCACCGGCTCCGGCAGCAAGAAGTTCTCGAAGATCACCAGCCAGCTGTCACAGCAGCAGTCCCCGATGAACCAGTTCGCCATCGTCCTCGACGGCAACGTGGAGTCGGCCCCCTCGGTCAGCCAGACCCTCAGCGGCAGCGCCCAGATCTCCGGCAGCTTCGACCAGCAGTCCGCCAAGGACCTCGGCAACGTCCTGTCGTACGGCGCGCTCCCGCTCTCCTTCCACGAGGAGACCGTCACCACCGTCACCGCCGCGCTCGGCAGCGAGCAGCTCAAGGCGGGCCTGATCGCGGGCGGTGTCGGCTTCGCCCTGGTGCTGATCTACCTCATCGCGTACTACCGGGGGCTCGCCGCGATCGCGGTGCTCAGCCTCGTGGCCTCCGCGATCCTCACGTACACCCTGATGTCGCTCCTCGGCTCCGGTATCGGCTTCGCGCTGAACCTGCCGGCCGTCTGCGGCGCCATCGTCGCGATCGGCATCACCGCCGACTCGTTCATCGTGTACTTCGAACGGATCAGGGACGAGATCAGAGAGGGCCGCAGCCTGCGGCCCGCCGTCGAGCGCGCCTGGCCGCGCGCCCGGCGCACGGTCCTCGTCTCCGACTTCGTCTCCTTCCTCGCCGCCGCCGTGCTCTTCATCGTCACGGTCGGCAAGGTGCAGGGCTTCGCGTTCACGCTCGGCCTGACCACCATCCTCGACGTCGTCGTGGTCTTCCTGTTCACCAAGCCCGTGATGACCCTGCTGGCCCGCCGGAAGTTCTTCGCCAGCGGCAGCCCGTGGTCGGGACTCGACCCCAAGCGGCTCGGAGCCAAGCCGCCCCTGCGCCGCTCCCGCCGGGTCGGTGGCGCTTCCTCGTCCGACCACCCGAAGGAGGCGTGAGATGTCGCGGATCGGTGATTTCACCGCTCGTCTCTACCGCGGCGAGGTCGGCTACGACTTCGTGGGCAAGCGCAAGATCTGGTACAGCATCTCGGTGCTCATCGCGATCACCGCGATCGTCGGGCTCGCCGTGCGCGGCATCAACGAGAGCATCGACTTCAAGGGAGGCGCGGTCTTCACCACCCCGAAGACGAGCGTCTCGGTCGAGGAGGCCGTCAGCGACGCGCAGGACGCGTCCGGCAAGACGGCCGTCGTCCAGAAGCTCGGCAACGGCTCGCTGCGCATCCAGATCGCCGAGATCACGACCAAGCAGTCCGATCCGATCAAGGCGCAGCTCGCCAAGGACCTCAAGGTCGACCAGAACCAGATCACCGCCGACCTGGTCGGCCCGAGCTGGGGCTCCACCATCGCCAACAAGGCGTGGACGGGTCTGGTCATCTTCCTGGTGCTTGTGGTGATCTACCTGGCGATCGCCTTCGAGTGGCGCATGGCCGTCGCCGCGTTCGTCGCACTGCTCCACGACATCGTCATCACCGTCGGCGTGTACGCGCTGGTCGGCTTCCAGGTCTCGCCCGGCACGGTGATCGGCCTGCTGACCATCCTCGGCTACTCGCTGTACGACACGGTCGTGGTCTTCGACAGCCTCAAGGAGCAGTCGAAGGGCATCACCAAGCAGACGAAGTACACGTACTCCGAGGTCGCCAACCAGTCGATCAACTCCACCCTGGTCCGGTCGATCAACACCACCGTCGTGGCGCTGCTCCCGGTCGCGGGCCTGCTGTTCATCGGCGGCGGCTTCCTCGGCGCCGGCGACCTCAACGACATCGCGCTCTCGCTGTTCGTCGGCCTCGCGGCCGGCGCGTACTCCTCGATCTTCATCGCGACCCCGCTGGTCGCTGAGCTCAAGGAGCGCGAGCCCCAGATGAGGGCGCTGCGCAAGCGCGTCCTCGCCAAGCGGGCCAAGGCGGAGCAGGAGGCCGCCGCGGACGGGCCCGGCGCCCAGGGGAGCGGGATCGCCCCGGACGGCCCCACCCCCGCCGTGGCGGGCCCGCGCGACCGCTCCTCCCGAGGCGGCCGCTCCTCGGGGAGGCGCAAGTGACCGCGGAGGAGTTGCGGGAGCTGCTGCTCAGCCGCATCAGGGACGTCGCGGATTACCCGCAGCCCGGGGTCATGTTCAAGGACATCACCCCGCTGCTCGCGGACCCGGACGCGTTCCGGGCGCTCACCGGCGCGCTGGTCGAGGAGTGCCGCAGGTCGGGCGCCACCAAGATCGTCGGACTTGAGGCGCGCGGCTTCATCCTGGCCGCGCCGGTCGCGGTCGCGGCCGGCATCGGCTTCGTACCGGTGCGCAAGGCGGGCAAGCTGCCCGGCGCGACGCTCTCCCAGGGCTACGACCTGGAGTACGGCACCGCCGAGATCGAGGTCCACGCCGAGGACCTCGCCGAGGGCGACCGGGTCGCCGTCATCGACGACGTGCTCGCCACCGGCGGTACCGCAGAGGCGGCCGTCGAGCTGATCAGACGGGCCGGGGCCGAGGTCGCCGGGGTGTCCGTGCTGATGGAACTCGGGTTCCTCGACGGCAGGGCCCGGCTGGAGAAGGTGCTGCGGGGCGCCCCGCTGACCGCCCTGCTCACGGTCTGAGCCGTCCCCCGGACGTGTGACGGCGGGCACTCGGGAACAACCGGGTGCCCGTCCGCCGTTCCGTCCCTTCGAGGGGGAGGCGGGCCGGCCCGCGCCGGGCGATCAGCTGTTCCCGGAGCGACCGAAATGGCCGGGATCGCTACCATGGACCTTTCCGGAGCTGAACGGGTGGTCCCAGATCCGCACGAGGAGCCCTCTTGCCAGACGAGGCCAAGCCACTGGCCGCCACGCCCGAGCCGCACGCCGACCGGGCCCAGGCGGAGCCCCAGACGCAGCAGCAGGCCCGAGCGGGCGACGCCGGGCCGGTCCCGCGCGGCTCCGACGCGCAGCCAGGCGCCGCGGGCGCCCCGCCCGTCCTGCCGAACCACACGCCGCCCACGGCGCCCAAGCCGCTCCCTGCCGCGCCGCCGCGCTCCGGCTCGTCCAACCGGGTGAGGGCCAGGCTCGCGCGCCTCGGCGTGCAGCGCTCGTCCCCGTACAACCCGGTGCTCGAACCGCTGCTGCGGACCGTGCGGGGCAACGACCCGAAGATCGAGACGGCCACGCTGCGCCAGATCGAGCGCGCGTACCAGGTCGCGGAGCGCTGGCACCGCGGCCAGAAGCGCAAGAGCGGCGACCCGTACATCACCCACCCGCTCGCCGTCACCACCATCCTCGCCGAGCTGGGCATGGATCCGGCCACCCTGATGGCGGGGCTGCTGCACGACACCGTCGAGGATACCGAGTACGGCCTCGACACGCTGCGCCAGGACTTCGGCGACCAGGTCGCCGCGCTGGTCGACGGCGTCACCAAGCTGGACAAGGTCAAGTTCGGCGAGGCCGCCCAGGCCGAGACCGTGCGCAAGATGGTCGTCGCCATGGCCAGGGACCCGCGCGTCCTGGTGATCAAGCTCGCGGACCGGCTCCACAACATGCGCACCATGCGCTTCCTCAAGCGGGACAAGCAGGAGAAGAAGGCCCGCGAGACGCTGGAGATCTACGCGCCGCTCGCCCACCGGCTCGGCATGAACACCATCAAGTGGGAGCTGGAGGACCTCGCCTTCGCGATCCTCTACCCGAAGATGTACGACGAGATCGTCCGGCTCGTCGCCGAGCGGGCGCCCAAGCGCGACGAGTACCTGGCCATAGTGACCGACGAGGTCCAGGCCGACCTGCGGGCCGCCCGCATCAAGGCGACCGTCACCGGCCGCCCCAAGCACTACTACAGCGTGTACCAGAAGATGATCGTCCGTGGCCGAGACTTCGCGGAGATCTACGACCTGGTCGGCATCCGCGTCCTGGTCGACACCGTCCGCGACTGCTACGCGGCGCTCGGCACCGTCCACGCCCGGTGGAACCCGGTGCCGGGGCGGTTCAAGGACTACGTGGCGATGCCCAAGTTCAACATGTACCAGTCGCTGCACACCACGGTCATCGGGCCGAGCGGCAAGCCCGTCGAGCTCCAGATCCGCACGTTCGACATGCACCGCCGCGCCGAGTACGGCATCGCGGCGCACTGGAAGTACAAGCAGGACGCCGTCGCGGGCGCCTCCAAGGTCCGCACGGACGTGCCGCGGGCCTCGGGCAAGGGCGGCCAGGACACCGTCAACGACATGGCGTGGCTGCGGCAGCTGCTCGACTGGCAGAAGGAGACGGAGGACCCCAGCGAGTTCCTGGAGTCCCTGCGCTTCGACCTGTCGCGCAACGAGGTCTTCGTCTTCACCCCGAAGGGCGACGTGATAGCGCTGCCGGCGGGCGCGACGCCCGTCGACTTCGCGTACGCCGTGCACACGGAGGTCGGGCACCGCACCATCGGCGCGCGGGTCAACGGCCGCCTTGTGCCCCTGGAGTCCACCCTCGACAACGGCGACCTGGTGGAGGTCTTCACCTCCAAGGCGTCGGGCGCCGGTCCGTCCCGCGACTGGCTCGGCTTCGTCAAGTCCCCGCGGGCCCGCAACAAGATTCGCGGCTGGTTCTCCAAGGAGCGCCGCGAGGAGGCCATCGAGCAGGGCAAGGACGCCATCGCGCGGGCCATGCGCAAGCAGAACCTGCCGATCCAGCGGATACTGACCGGCGACTCGCTGGTGACCCTCGCGCACGAGATGCGCTACCCGGACATCTCGTCGCTGTACGCGGCGATCGGCGAGGGCCATGTCGCCGCGCAGGGCGTCGTGCAGAAGCTGGTGCAGGCGCTCGGCGGCGAGGAGGCGGCCACCGAGGACATCGAGGAGACGGCGCCGCCGGCGCGCAGCAGGGCCAAGCGCCGCTCCAACGCCGACCCCGGCGTGGTCGTCAAGGGCGCGGACGACGTGTGGGTGAAGCTCGCGCGCTGCTGTACGCCGGTGCCTGGCGACCCGATCATCGGCTTCGTGACGCGGGGGAGCGGTGTGTCCGTGCACCGCGCCGACTGCGTCAACGTGGACTCGCTCTCGCAGCAGCCAGAACGGATTCTCGACGTCGAGTGGGCGCCGACCCAGTCGTCGGTGTTCCTCGTCGCGATCCAGGTCGAGGCGCTCGACAGGTCCCGGCTGCTGTCGGACGTCACGCGGGTCCTCTCCGACCAGCACGTGAACATCCTGTCCGCGGCGGTCCAGACCTCCCGCGACCGCGTCGCCACCTCACGCTTCACCTTCGAGATGGGCGACCCGAAGCACCTGGGCCACGTCCTCAAGGCCGTACGCGGCGTGGAGGGCGTCTACGACGTCTACCGCGTCACCTCGGCGCGCAGACCCTGACGCGACGCCCCGGCGGGCACACGAGGCGGGCCCCGCGGAACGCGGGGTGTTCCGCGGGGCCCGCCGCTGCCGTGTCCTACGGTCCTGCGGTCTGTCTCAGCCGCCGAACTCCTCCAGCCCCTTGAGGGCCTGGTCGAGCAGGGCCTGGCGACCCTCGAGCTCCTGGGTGAGCTTGTCGGCCCGCGCGTTGTTGCCCGCGGCCCGCGCCTGGTCGATCTGGCCGCGCAGCTTGTCCACGGCCGCCTGGAGCTGGCCCGTGAGCCCCTCGGCGCGCGCCCGCGCCTCGGGGTTCGTACGGCGCCACTCGCGCTCCTCGGACTCCTGGAGCGCCCGCTCCACCGCCTGCATGCGGCCCTCGACTCTCGGGCGGGCGTCCCTCGGCACATGGCCGATGGCCTCCCAGCGCTCGTTGAGCGCGCGGAACGCGGCCCGCGCCGCCTTCAGGTCCCGCACCGGCACCAGGCGTTCGGCCTCCTCCGCGAGCTCCTCCTTGAGCTTGAGGTTCTCCGCCTGCTCCGCGTCCCGCTCGGCGAACACCTCGCCGCGCGCCGCGAAGAACACGTCCTGCGCGCCGCGGAAGCGGTTCCACAGGTCGTCCTCCGCCTCGCGCTGCGCACGCCCCGCGGCCTTCCACGCCGTCATCAGCTCGCGGTAGCGCGCCGACGTGCCGCCCCAGTCCGTGGAGCCCGAGAGCGCCTCGGCCTCCGCGACCAGCGCCTCCTTGGCCTGCCGCGCCTCCTCGCGCTGCGCGTCGAGCGCCGCGAAGTGCGCCTTGCGGCGCTTGGAGAACGCCGAGCGCGCATGCGAGAAGCGGTGCCACAGCTCGTCGTCGGACTTGCGGTCGAGCCGCGGCAGCCCCTTCCACGTGTCCACAAGGCCCCGCAGGCGTTCGCCCGCGACCCGCCACTGGTCGCTCTGCGCCAGCTCCTCGGCCTCGGCGACCAGGGCTTCCTTCGACCGCCGGGCCTCGTCCGTCTGCCGCGCGCGCTGTGCCTTGCGCTCCTCGCGGCGTGCCTCCACCGTCGCGACGAGGGCGTCGAGCCGCTTCCTGAGCGCGTCCAGGTCGCCCACCGCGTGGTGCTCGTCCACCTGGCCGCGCAGGTGGTCGATGGCGGCTGTCGCGTCCTTCGCGGACAGGTCGGTGGTCCTCACCCGGCGCTCAAGGAGGCCGATCTCGACGGCCAGGCCCTCGTACTTGCGCTCGAAGTAGGCAAGGGCCTCGTCCGGCGATCCCGCCTGCCAGGACCCGGCGACCACTTCCCCCTCGGCCGTACGCACGTACACGGTGCCCGTCTCGTCGACACGGCCCCACGGGTCGCTGCTCACAGCGCCTCCTCCAGCTGACACCCGGAGGGACCAGCGTCCCCCCGGCGTCGTCCACGGTTCCCGGGGCGGGCAGCGCCCGCCCTGCATAACGCCAACATAGGCGAACGGCCACCCGGCTGTCCGCACTCCGCACGGCCGAAATTCATTGGCCGCTACAGCGGGTCACTGCTTGTCGACGGTGGCCTTCTGCACCGTCACCGCGTCCTTGGGCGCACCGTCGTGGACCGGCGACTTCGCGGTGCTGCCCGCGACGCCCGCCTTCGCCACGGCCTGCACGGCCTTCAGCCCCGCGCTGTCCATGGTGCCGAACGGCGTGTAGCTCGGCGGCAGCTTGGAGTCCTTGTAGACGAGGAAGAACTGGCTGCCGCCGGTGTGCGGCTGGCCGGTGTTGGCCATCGCCACCGTGCCCGCCCTGTACGTCACCGAGCCGTCCGCGCCCGCCTTGCCGAGCGCGGTCAGGTTCTCGTCGGGGATCGTGTAGCCGGGACCGCCCGTGCCGTCGCCCTTCGGGTCGCCGCACTGGAGGACGAAGATGCCGTCGTCGGTGAGCCGGTGGCACTTGGTGTCGTCGAAGAACTTCTTGTCCGCGAGGTACTTGAACGAGTTGACCGTGTGCGGGGTCTTCGCCGCGTCCATCGCGATCCCGATCGTCCCCCGGTTCGTCTTCAGGTCCATCGTGTACTTCGCGGTCCTGTCGACGGTCATCTTCGGTTCGGGCGCGGCCGACGCCGAGGCCGACGGGGACGGGGCCGCGGCCGGGGAGGCGGCCGCGTCGGTCTTCTTCCCGTCGTCCTTGCCGCCGATGACGGCGAACGCGGTGCCGCCACCGCCGATCACCACCACGGCGCCCACCACGGAGGCGATGACCGCGTTGCGGCGCTTGGCACGCCTGCGCGCCTCCATCCTGCGCCGCTGCTGCCGCTCGAACTTCTCCCTGGCAAGCTGCCGCCGCCGCTGGTCGTTGTTGGCCACCGGGTCTACTCCCTAGGTGTTCGGATGTCGGATGTCGGATCCGTCCGGCAGGACTGACCCCGTACGCTATATGGGTTCGCTGTGGAATTCGCGGTCCCGGTAGGGTCTGTGCACTGCCTGTGATCTGCCGCGACGCCCGCCCGTGACCAGCCGCCGCGGCAGCGGGCGCCGACCGGTGGGCCGCCCGCGGGCAGGCGGCGCGCACACCGACGACCGCTCGACGACATGAAGGACGACCGTGCTCATTGCCGGGTTCCCCGCCGGGGCCTGGGGGACCAACTGCTACCTGGTCGCCCCCGCCGCCGGTGAGGAGTGCGTGATCATCGACCCCGGCCACCGCGCCGCCGAGGGCGTCGCGGAGACGCTGGCGAAGCACCGGCTCAAGCCCGTCGCGGCCATCCTCACCCACGGCCACATCGACCATGTCGCCTCGGTGGTGCCGGTGTGCGGGGCCCACGGCGTGCCCGCCTGGATCCACCCCGCCGACCGCTTCATGATGAGCGACCCCGAAAAGGCGCTCGGCCGCTCGGTCGGCGCGCAGCTGATGGGCGAGCTGACCGTCGGGGAGCCCGACGACGTCAGGGAGCTGTCCGACGGCGCTGCGCTCCGGCTGGCGGGCCTCGACCTGACCGTCGCGCACGCCCCCGGCCATACCAAGGGGTCGGTGACCTTCGGGCTGCCGGAGACCGCGGACGGCGGCGTGCCGCCGATCCTCTTCTCCGGCGACCTGCTGTTCGCCGGCTCCGTCGGACGCACCGACCTGCCGGGCGGGGACCCCGACGAGCTGTTCGAGTCGCTGGGCCGGGTGTGCCTCCCGCTCGACGACTCGACCGTGGTGCTCTCGGGCCACGGCCCCCAGACGACCATCGGCCAGGAGCGCGCAGGCAACCCCTACCTCCGCAGGGCGGCAGCCGCCCGCGCGGGCGGGGACGCCGAGGACGCGCCACCGCGACGAGGAATGTGAACCCAGCGATCCCCATGAGCACCTTCCAGGCCCCCAAGGGCACCTACGACCTGCTCCCGCCCGCCTCCGCCACGTATCTGGCGGTCCGCGACGCCCTCGCCGCGCCGCTGCGCCGCTCCGGCTACGGCTACGCGGAGACGCCGGGATTCGAGAACGTCGAGCTGTTCGCGCGCGGTGTCGGCGAGTCCACCGACATCGTCACCAAGGAGATGTACGCCTTCGAGACCAAGGGCGGAGACCGGCTCGCGCTGCGCCCCGAGGGCACCGCGTCCGTGCTGCGCGCCGCGCTCGAAGCCAACCTCCACAAGGCGGGCAACCTCCCCGTCAAGCTCTGGTACTCCGGCTCGTACTACCGCTACGAGCGCCCGCAGAAGGGCCGCTACCGGCACTTCTCCCAGGTCGGCGCCGAGGCCATCGGCGCCGAGGACCCGGCGCTCGACGCCGAGCTGATCATCCTCGCCGACCAGGCGTACCGCTCGCTAGGGCTGCGCGGCTTCCGCATCCTGCTCAACTCGCTCGGCGACCGCGAGTGCCGCCCCGTCTACCGCGAGGCGCTCCAGGCGTTCCTGCGCGGACTCGACCTGGACGAGGAGACCCGCCGCCGCATCGAGATCAACCCGCTGCGGGTCCTCGACGACAAGCGGCGCGAGGTGCAGCGGCAGCTCACCGGAGCCCCCCTGCTGCGCGACTACCTGTGCGACGCGTGCCGCGCCTACCACGACGAGGTCAGGGAGCTGCTGACCGCGCAGGGCGTGCCCTTCGAGGACGACCCGCGGCTGGTGCGCGGCCTCGACTACTACACCCGCACCACCTTCGAGTTCGTCCACGACGGCCTGGGCTCCCAGTCCGCGGTCGGCGGCGGCGGACGCTACGACGGCCTCTCGGAGATGATCGGCGGCCCGGCGCTGCCGTCCGTCGGCTGGGCGCTCGGCGTGGACCGCACGGTCCTCGCGCTGGAGGCCGAGGGCATCACCCTCGAACTGCCGCCCACCACCAGCGTGTTCGCGGTGCCGCTGGGCGACGAGGCGCGCCGCGCGCTGTTCTCCGTCGTCACCGGGCTGCGCAGGGCGGGCGTCGCGGCGGACTTCGGCTACGGCCGCAAGGGCATCAAGGGCGCGATGCGCAGCGCCGACAGGTCGGGCGCGCGCTACACGCTCGTCGTCGGTGAGCGCGACCTCGCGGAAGGCGTCGCCCAGCTCAAGGACATGGAGTCGGGCGAGCAGTACGCCGTCGCACTCGACGCGGTGGTCGACAAGGTGCGCGCGCTGCTCGGCCACGGCTGACGCGCGGGCGCAGCCGAGGGGGACCGGCCCGGGGCCGGTCCCCGCAGCTCGCGCTTATCCCGTCCGAACGGTGCGCCGCCTCACTCGTACGGCACAATGGCCCTGCCCACACCGCCTTCCTAGCGACCGGACAGGGATATGACCACCACGCTGGACTCCGTCTCCTCCACGGGGGAGACGAAACGGCTCGGCGGAGCGCCGGTCGCCGGCAGCCGTGCCTTCGGAATACTGCTCGTCCTCACCGGCGCCGCCGGGCTGCTCGCCGCCTGGGTGATCACCCTGGACGAGTTCAAGCTGCTGAAGGACCCCGGGTTCGTCCCCGGGTGCAGCCTCAATCCGGTCATCTCCTGCGGCAGCGTCATGAAAAGCGACCAGGCCCATGTCTTCGGGTTCTCCAACCCGATGCTGGGACTCGCCACCTACCCGGTCGTCATGGGCATCGGCCTCGCGGTCCTGGCGGGCGCGAGGCACCAGCGGTGGTACTGGCTCGGCCTCCAGGCGGGCACGCTGTTCGGTGTCGGCTTCGTGACCTGGCTCCAGTTCCAGTCCCTGTACCGCATCCACGCGCTGTGCCTGTGGTGCATGCTGGCCTGGGTCGGCACGGTGATCATGTTCTGGTACACGCTCTCGCACAACGTGCGCAGCGGCGTCATCCCGGCGCCGCGCTGGCTGCGCTCCTTCTTCGCCGACTTCACCTGGATCCTGCCGACCCTCCACCTCGCCATCATCGGCCTGCTGATCCTCACGAACTGGTGGAGCTTCTGGACCAGCTGACCTGCCGGGCCGCCGCCCGCCGCGCTGTCAGCGCCCTGCCTTAGGCTTTGAGGCGTGGAGCCCGACCTCTTTACCGCAGCGGCGGAAGACCGCCAGGAGAAAGATCCTTCCAGCAGTCCGCTGGCGGTCAGGATGCGCCCGCGCACCCTGGACGAGGTGGTCGGCCAGCAGCACCTGCTGCGGCCGGGCTCGCCCCTGCGGCGCCTGGTCGGCGAGGGCAGCGGCCCCGCGGGTCCTTCCTCGGTGATCCTCTGGGGCCCGCCCGGCATCGGCAAGACCACCCTCGCGTACGTCGTCTCCCGCGCCACCGACAAGCGCTTCGTCGAACTCTCCGCCATCACCGCGGGCGTCAAGGAGGTCAGGTCCGTCATCGACGGCGCCCGCCGCGCCTCCGGCGGGTACGGCAAGGAGACCGTCCTCTTCCTCGACGAGATCCACCGCTTCAGCAAGGCCCAGCAGGACTCGCTGCTGCCCGCCGTCGAGAACCGCTGGGTGACCCTGGTCGCGGCCACCACGGAGAACCCGTACTTCTCGGTGATCTCCCCGCTGCTCTCCCGCTCGCTGCTCCTGACGCTCGAACCCCTCACCGACGACGACCTGCGCGGGCTGCTGCGCCGGGCGCTCACCGAGGAGCGGGGGCTCGGCGGCGCCGTGGCGCTGCCCGAGGACACCGAGGCGCACCTGCTGCGCATCGCGGGCGGCGACGCCCGGCGCGCGCTGACCGCGCTGGAGGCGTCGGCGGGCGCCGCGCTGGACAAGGGCGAGGCGGAGATCTCGCTCGCGACGCTTGAGGAGACCGTCGACCGCGCCGCGGTCACCTACGACAGGGACGGCGATCAGCACTACGACGTGGCGAGCGCGCTGATCAAGTCGATCAGGGGCTCCGACGTGGACGCGGCCCTGCACTACCTGGCGCGGATGATCGACGCGGGAGAGGACCCGCGGTTCATCGCCAGGCGCCTGATGATCTCGGCGAGCGAGGACATCGGCCTCGCCGACCCGACGGCGCTGCCGCTCGCGGTCGCCGCCGCCCAGGCCGTGGCCATGATCGGTTTCCCCGAGGCGGCCCTCACCCTCAGCCACGCGACGATCGCCCTGGCCCTCGCGCCGAAGTCGAACGCGGCGACGCTCGCGATCGGCGCGGCGCTTGAGGACGTGAAGAAGGGCGCGGCCGGGCAGGTGCCGGCACATCTGCGGGACGGCCACTACAAGGGCGCGGCCAAGCTGGGCCACGCGCAAGGCTATGTCTATCCGCACGACGTGCCGGGCGCCATCGCGGCCCAGCAGTACCTGCCGGACGCGCTGCGGGGGCGTACGTACTACTCCCCGACGCGCTACGGCGCCGAGGCGCGGTACGCGGACGTGGTGGAGCGGGTGCGCGAGCGGCTGCGGGGCGAGGGGGCCTGAGCGCTCGGGGCCGGCCCGGCGGCCTCGGCCGGGCCGGGTGCCCGCCCGCAGCGCCGCCCCGGTCAGCCCGCCGCAGCCTCGAACAGCGTCCGCATGGCCCGGCGCAGCCCGCCGACCCCGGTGACGGGCTCGGGGAAGTCGAAGCGGGCGTCGAAGGTGCGCATCCCGACGAACCGCACCCGCAGCCCGAAGCGGTCGAGCGCGAGGGGGACGGCGACGGTGCCCGCGGCCCAGCGGGCGCCGGTGCGCTCGCCGAGCAGGCCGCGCAGCAGCTGCACCTCGGAGCCGTGCGCGGCGGCGAGGTGCTGGAGCAGCTCCGCCTCGTGCTCCGCGAGCGGGTCGGGCTCGGCCGCGGCGAACTCCTCGGCCTCGACGGCCTCGGTGCCCCACAGGTCGTCGACGGAGACGTCGCCGGTCTCAAGCCGCAGGGTCGCGGTGCCGGGCGCGGCCCTGACGGACACGCGGGTGAGCCAGCCGGAGACCCAGGCGCGCCCGCGGATGCGGTGGGGGACGGCGACGGGCGCGACGTCGGTCACTTCGAGGACCGCGCCCAGCTCGTCGTCGTGCGCGTGGGAGGCGGCCCGCACGGCGGGGGAGCGCTCGGGGAACACGAGCAGCACCTCGCCGTCCTGCCCGACGGCGCGTTCCTCCGGCACCATCGCGTAGGGCGGGGCCTGTTCGAGGCCCGGCAGGAGCAGTACCGCGGAGCATGTACTCTGTACGAGAGTTCGTGTGCGCTCGGCTGCTGACGGCATCCGGGCGATCTCAAGCCCGTTGCCCCGGTCCCGGTCGTCCTCTCGTCCGTGGTCGTGGCAGGGACGCGGCTGACCATGAGCTGATCGGACCTCCGTCGATTCGGTGCCCTGCCTCTTGTCGGGGCCGTCTGTGATGCGCGTGGTGTTCCCAGGGCGAGACATGCGATCTCCTTAAGTAAGGTGAGCCTAACCTAACCTACAACGGAGGTCTGGAGAACGTGCCTAACCAGTCGCGTCCCAAGGTCAAGAAGTCGCGCGCGCTCGGTATCGCGCTGACGCCGAAGGCCGTCAAGTACTTCGAGGCCCGTCCCTACCCGCCGGGCGAGCACGGCCGCGGCCGCAAGCAGAACAGCGACTACAAGGTCCGTCTGCTGGAGAAGCAGCGCCTGCGCGCGCAGTACGACATCAGCGAGCGCCAGATGGCGCGCGCCTACGACCGCGCCCGCAAGGCCGAGGGCAAGACGGGCGAGGCCCTGGTCATCGAGCTGGAGCGCCGCCTCGACGCGCTGATCCTGCGCTCCGGCATCGCCCGCACGATCTACCAGGCCCGCCAGATGGTCGTCCACGGCCACATCGAGGTCAACGGCCACAAGGTCGACAAGCCGTCGTTCCGCGTGCGTCCCGACGACGTCGTGATGGTCCGCGAGCGCAGCCGCAGCAAGGTCCCCTTCCAGGTGGCCCGCGAGGGCGGCAACGACACCGAGGGCGAGACCCCGCGCTACCTGCAGGTCAACCTGAAGGCCCTGGCGTTCCGCCTGGACCGCGACCCGCAGCGCAAGGAGATCCCGGTGATCTGCGACGAGCAGCTCGTCGTCGAGTACTACGCCCGCTGACCCGGACGCGGTAGCCGCGCCGAGGCCCGCCCGCTCCCCGCGCTCCGGCGCAGGAGGGGCGGGCCTTCGCCGTACGGGGCCGGTACCGGGGCGCGCCGGCGCCCTCCGGGAGGGCGCCCGCGGGCACCGCGCGCGCCCCCCAATCCGGTTCGGGCCCCGGGCGGTGGCGCGATAGGGTCGGAGCACGACTCTTCGGACCCCGTCGGGTGTCCGTGACCAAGCAGGAAGCGGTGCGGTGTGACCGGTGGAGAGGTTGCCGGGATCCTGGTGGCCGTGTTCTGGGCAATCCTCGTGTCGTTCCTCGCCGTGGTGCTGGTGAGGCTCGCGCAGACGCTCAAGGCGACCACCAAGCTCGTGGCGGATGTGACGGAACAGGCGGTGCCGCTGCTCGCGGACGCCTCGGCGACGGTGCGCACGGCGCAGACCCAGCTCGAACGGGTCGACTCCATCGCGTCCGACGTCCAGGAGGTCACCTCCAACGCCTCCGCGCTCTCCTCGACCGTCGCCTCCACCTTCGGCGGGCCGCTGGTGAAGGTCGCCGCGTTCGGCTACGGCGTGCGCCAGGCGATGTCCCGCAGGGGAGCGGCGCCCGAGCCGGAGCCCGAGCGCCGCCGGGTGCTCGTCGGCCGCACGGTGCCCGCCGCGCGACGCAGGAAGAAGAGGAAGGGCTGACGCAGCGATGTTCCGCCGTACGTTCTGGTTCACCGCGGGCGCAGCGGCCGGCGTGTGGGCCACCACCAAGGTCAACCAGAAGATCAGGCAGCTCACCCCCGAGAGCCTCGCGGCGCAGGCCGCGAACCGCGCCGTCGAGGCCGGGCACCGGCTCAAGGGCTTCGCCCTCGACGTGCGGACCGGCATGGTCAGGCGCGAGGCCGAACTCGGCGAGGCGCTCGGCATCGAGGCGCCCCAGGACCGCGCCCTGCCCGCCGCCGGTCCCCGCCTGGTCAGGGCCGTCGACCGGGGGCGCCCGGCCGGCGGGAGCGCGCGCGGACGGCGCGCCGCGGGCCCCGAGACCCCCCACCCTTCCCACGAAAACAACCGGAATGAGGACCACTGATGGAGTCGGCTGAAATTCGCCGCCGCTGGCTGAGCTTCTTCGAGGAGCGCGGGCACACCGTCGTCCCTTCGGCGTCGCTCATCGCGGACGACCCGACTCTGCTGCTCGTCCCCGCCGGCATGGTCCCCTTCAAGCCCTACTTCCTCGGCGAGGTCAAACCCCCCTTCGACCGCGCCACCAGCGTCCAGAAGTGCGTGCGCACCCCCGACATCGAAGAGGTCGGCAAGACCACGCGGCACGGCACGTTCTTCCAGATGTGCGGCAACTTCTCCTTCGGCGACTACTTCAAGGAAGGCGCCGCGCAGTACGCCTGGGAGCTGCTCACCACCCCCCAGGACAAGGGCGGTTACGGCCTGGAGGCCGACCGGCTGTGGATCACGGTCTACGAGGACGACGACGAGGCCGAGCGCATCTGGCGCGACGTCGTCGGCGTCTCGCCCGACCGCATCCAGCGGCTCGGCAAGGAGGACAACTACTGGGACATGGGCGTGCCGGGTCCCTGCGGCCCCTGCTCCGAGATCAACTACGACCGCGGCCCCGAGTTCGGCGCCGAGGGCGGCCCGGCCGTCAACGACGAGCGGTACGTGGAGATCTGGAACCTGGTCTTCATGCAGTACATCCGCGGTGAGGGCACCGGCAAGGACTACGAGATCCTCGGCGACCTGCCGCAGAAGAACATCGACACCGGCCTCGGACTCGAACGCCTCGCGATGATCCTGCAGGGCGTGCAGAACATGTACGAGATCGACACGTCGATGGCCGTCATCAAGAAGGCCACCGACCTCACCGGCGTCGGCTACGGCGCCGACCACGCCTCGGACGTGTCGCTGCGTGTCGTCTCCGACCACATGCGCACCTCGGTGATGCTCATCGGCGACGGTGTCAGCCCCGGCAACGAGGGCCGCGGCTACGTGCTGCGCCGCATCATGCGCCGCGCCATCCGCAACATGCGCCTGCTGGGCGCCACCGGACCCGTGGTCCAGGAGCTCGTCGACACGGTCATCAAGACGATGGGGCAGCAGTACCCGGAGCTGGAGACCGAGCGCAGGCGCATCGAGACGGTGGCGCTCGCCGAGGAGGCCGCCTTCCTCAAGACGCTCAAGGCCGGCACCAACATCCTCGACACCGCCGTCACCGAGACCAAGGCCGCGGGCTCCGCCGTCCTCCCCGGCGACAAGGCCTTCCTGCTCCACGACACCTGGGGCTTTCCGATCGACCTCACCCTGGAGATGGCGGCGGAGCAGGGCCTCTCCGTGGACGAGGCCGGCTTCCGCCGCCTGATGAAGGAGCAGCGGGAGCGCGCCAAGGCCGACGCCAGGGCCAAGAAGTCCGGCCACGCCGACATGCGGGCCTACCGCGAGGTCGCGGACGCCCACGGCGCCACGGAGTTCACCGGCTACAGCCTCACCGAGGGTGAGTCGACCGTCGTCGGCCTGCTCGTCGACGGCGTCTCCTCGCCCGCCGCCTCCGAGGGCGACGAGGTCGAGGTCGTCCTCGACCGGACCCCGTTCTACGCCGAGGGCGGCGGCCAGCTCGCCGACCAGGGCCGCATCAGGCTCGACAGCGGCGCCGTCGTGGAGGTCCGCGACGTCCAGCAGCCCGTGCCCGGCGTCTACGTGCACAAGGGGACCGTGCAGGTCGGCGAGGTGACCGTGGGCGCGTCCGCCTTCGCCGCCATCGACACCCACCGGCGCAGGGCCATCGCCCGCGCCCACAGCGCCACCCACCTCACGCACCAGGCGCTGCGCGACGCCCTCGGCCCGACCGCCGCGCAGGCGGGCTCCGAGAACAGCCCCGGCCGCTTCCGCTTCGACTTCGGCTCGCCCGCCGCCGTGCCCGGCACGGTCCTCACCGACGTCGAGCAGAAGATCAACGAGGTGCTCGCCCGCGACCTGGACGTCCAGGCCGAGGTGATGGGCATCGACGAGGCCAAGAAGCAGGGCGCCATCGCCGAGTTCGGCGAGAAGTACGGCGAGCGCGTGCGCGTCGTGACGATCGGCGACTACTCCAAGGAGCTGTGCGGCGGCACCCACGTGCACAACACCGCCCAGCTCGGCCTGGTGAAGCTGCTCGGTGAGTCGTCCATCGGCTCAGGCGTGCGCCGCATCGAGGCCCTGGTCGGCGTCGACGCGTACAGCTTCCTCGCCAAGGAGCACACCGTCGTCGCCCAGCTCCAGGAGCTGCTGAAGGGCGCCCGCCCCGACGAGCTCCCCGAGCGGGTCTCCGGCATGCTCGGCAAGCTCAGGGACGCCGAGAAGGAGATCGAGAAGTTCCGCGCGGAGAAGGTGCTCGCCGCCGCCGGCGGACTCGCCGAGGGCGCCAAGGACGTGCGCGGCACGGCTCTGGTCACCGGCCAGGTCCCCGACGGCACCTCCGCGGACGACCTGCGCCGCCTCGTGCTCGACGTGCGGGGCCGCATCCCGGCCTCCCGGCCGGCCGTCGTCGCCCTGTTCACCACCACGGGTGGCCGCCCGCTGACGGTCATCGCCACCAACGAGGCCGCGCGCGAACGCGGCCTCAAGGCCGGCGACCTGGTCCGCACCGCGGCCAAGACCCTCGGCGGCGGAGGCGGCGGCAAGCCGGACGTCGCCCAGGGCGGCGGGCAGGACGCGGGCGCGGTCGGCGACGCGATCGCCGCGGTCGAGCGGCTCGTGGCCGAGGGCTCGTGAGGCGCGGACGCCGCCTCGCGATCGACGTGGGGGACGCCAGGATCGGGGTCGCGTCCTGCGACCCCGACGGCATCCTCGCGACGCCGGTGGAGACCGTGCAGGGACGCGACGTCCCGGCCGCCCACCGGCGCCTGCGGACTCTGGTCGAGGAGTACGAGCCGCTGGAGGTGCTGGTCGGGCTGCCCCGCTCGCTCCGCGGCGGCGAGGGCCCGGCGGCCGCCAAGGTGCGCGCCTTCGCCCGCGAGGTCGCGCGCGGCGTCGCCCCCGTACCCGTGCGGCTGGTGGACGAGCGCATGTCGACCGTGACGGCCGCGGGCGGCCTGCGGGCCTCGGGCGTCACCTCCCGCAAGGGCCGCTCCGTCATCGACCAGGCCGCGGCCGTCGTCATCCTCCAGAGCGCGCTGGAGACCGAGCGCACCTCGGGCGCTGCCCCGGGCGAACCCGTCGAAGCGGCCGGCTGATCGCGGTACGGTAACGTTCCGCGCGATGCGACGGCGATTCGAACAGCTGCCGCACAAGAAAGAGGCGGCGCGGCCGTGGCGCTTCGGCGCACGGCCGACCCCTCGCGGCATTTTGGGGATCGATGACCGACTATGGCCGGGGCTCAGGCTCCGCACCCTGGCACCCCGACGACCCCCTGTACGGGGAGCAGGGGTGGGAGGCACCGCAGGCCGGCGAGGACCGCGGAGCGCAGCACCAGTACGGGCAGCAGCAGGACCCCTACGGCGCAGGCCACGACCCCTACCAGCAGTACCCGCAGCAGCCCGGCCACCCCGGCTACCAGGAGCAGGGGTACGCGGCCCCGCAGTACCCGCCCTACCAGGACGGGCCGTACCCGCAGCAGGGCTACCAGGACCAGCAGCAGTACGGGCAGCCGTACCCGGGGCAGCAGGATCTCGCCTACGGCGACGGCGGCCAGGGCTATCCGCAGGGCGGCTGGCAACAGCAGCAGCCGCAGGCGTACGGGCAGGTCCCGGGCGGCTACCCGGGCCAGGGACACGACCCGTACGCGCAGCCGCAGTACGACCCCGCGCAGGGCGGCTGGGACACCGGCGCGCACCAGCAGCCCGCCGCCTACCAGCAGCAGCCGGGCCCGCACCAGCCCGACCAGCAGCAGCCGGAGCAGCAGCCAGGCCCGCAGGGGCCTGCGCCCGACGGGTTCGACTGGGACGACCCGCCGGAGGAGACCCACCCCTTCTTCACCGGCGAGGACGCCCCGGGCCGCGCCGCCGGGCGGTCCGGGGGGCGCGGCGGACGCGCGGGCCGCGACGGGTACGACGGGCGCGACGACGAAGACGCGTACGACGACGGACACGACGACCCCGACACGTACGACGACCGCCAAGGCGGCGGCAAGAAACGCAAGGGCCGCAGCGGGGTGGCCTGCCTGGTCGTCGCCGTGGTGCTGGTCGGGGGCGTCGGCGGGCTCGGCTACTTCGGATACACCTTCTACCAGCACAGGTTCGGCCCGCCGCCGGACTTCACCGGGACGGGCACGGGGACGGTCCAGATCACCGTCCCGGACGGCGCGAACGGCTCCGACATCGCGTCGCTGCTGCTCAAGAGCGGCGTGGTCAAGAGCGCCGGCGCGTTCGTCGTGGCGCAGAACCACAATCCCAAGGGCAACACCATCCAGGCGGGCGTCTACACGCTGAAACGGCACATGTCGGGCAAGGACGCCGTCGCGCTGATGCTCAGCCCCGGCAGCCGCAACGCGCTGATCATCCCCGAGGGCACCCGCGACGCGACCGTCTACGCGATGATCGACAAGAAGCTCGGGCTCAAGGCCGGCACGACCAGGTCGGTCGCCTTCGACGAGACGAAGAACCTCGGCCTGCCGAGCTGGGCCGACGACGGCAGGGACATCAAGGACCCGCTGGAGGGCTTCCTCTTCCCCGCCAGCTACCCGGTCGCGCGGGACTCGAAGCCCGAGGACGTCCTGAAGAAGATGGTGGCCCGCGCCAACGCCGAGTACGCCAAGTACGGCCTCCAGACCAAGGCGAAGTCGGTGGGGCTCGACGACCCCTGGCAACTGCTGACGGTCGCCAGCCTCGTCCAGGCCGAGGGCAAGACGCACGACGACTTCCGCAAGATGGCCGAGGTCGTCTACAACCGGCTCGAGCCCGACAACGAGCAGACCCACCAACTGCTCCAGTTCGACTCGACGTACAACTACCTCAAGGGCCAGAGCCACATCAACATCAGCGAGGCCGAGGTCAACGGCAACCACGACCCGTACAACACGTACACGCAGAAGGGGCTGCCGCCCGGCCCCATCGGCAACCCCGGCGAGGACGCCCTCGCGGCGGCGATCAGCCCCACCCACGACGGCTGGCTGTACTTCGTCGCGACGGACGGCGACGACAAGACCGAGTTCGCCAAGACGTACGCCGAGTTCCAGGCGCTCAAGCAGAAGTTCAACGACAAGCAGAAGGGCCTCGGCGGATGACCCACCAGGACGGGACCCTGCGCGGGCCGCACCTCGCGGGGGTCCTCGGCTCGCCGATCGCGCACTCGCTCTCCCCGGTCCTGCACCGCGCCGCCTACGCGGAACTCGGCCTCACCGAGTGGCGCTACGAGCGGCACGAGGTGGACGAGGAATCCCTCCCCGGCTTCTTCAAGGCCTTCCCCGACCGGGCCGGGGACGCGAGGCCGGCCGGCTTCTCGCTGACCATGCCGCTGAAACGGGCCGTGATCCCGCTGCTCGACGAGGTCGGCGACACGGCCGCGGCGGTCGAAGCCGTCAACACCGTCACCTTCGGCCCCGGGCGGTACGCACGGGGCGACAACACCGACATCCCCGGCATGGTGGCCGCGCTCGCGGAGCGCGGCGTGCGCTCCGCCGGCTCGGCGGCCGTGCTCGGCGCGGGCGCCACCGCCTCCTCCGCGCTCGCCGCGCTCTCCAATGTGTGCGGCGGCCGGGTGACGGCGTACGTGCGCAGCGAGGCGCGCGCCGCCGAGATGCGGCAGTGGGGCGAGCGGCTCGGCGTGGACGTGCGCACCGCGCCGTGGGAGCGCGCGGCCGAGGCGTTCGCGGCCGAGCTGGTGATCGCGACCACCCCGGCGGGGGCGGCGGACGCGCTCGCGGGCGGTGTGCCGCCGGGCCCTGGCACCCTCTTCGACGTGCTGTACGAGCCGTGGCCCACGCCGCTCGCCGCGGCCTGGTCGGCGGTCGGCGGACAGGTCGTCTCCGGGCTCGACCTGCTGGTGCACCAGGCGGCGCTCCAGGTCGAGTTGATGACAGGGCTGCCCGAGGCGCCGCTCGCGGCGATGCGGACAGCGGGGGAGCGCGCGCTGGCCGAGCGGGGCGCGTAGCGCCGCACGCCGGGCCGGGTCCTGGCGGGCCCTGTCCGGCTCCCGGACGATTCGTCCGTCCTGTGGACCGGCGCCCGGGCCGCCGCGCCGGGCGTGGGAGGATCGGGGCACGGCCGTCCGGGCCCCATGCCCGGCCGCGCCGCAGTATTCCAGGCGCGGAGATGAGGAGCACCGTTGAGCAGGTTGCGCTGGCTGACGGCGGGGGAGTCGCACGGCCCCGCACTCGTCGCGACGCTGGAGGGCCTTCCCGCCGGCGTGCCGATCACCACGGACGTCGTCGCGGACCACCTGGCCCGCCGGCGTCTCGGGTACGGGCGCGGCGCGCGGATGAAGTTCGAGCGCGACGAGGTGACCTTCCTCGGCGGCGTACGCCACGGCCTCACCCTCGGCTCCCCGGTCGCGGTCATGGTGGGCAACACCGAGTGGCCCAAGTGGGAGCAGGTCATGGCGGCCGACCCGGTCGACCCCGCGATCCTCGCCGAGCTGGCGCGCAACGCCCCGCTGACCCGGCCGCGCCCCGGCCACGCCGACCTCGCGGGCATGCAGAAGTACGGCCTCGACGAGGCGCGCCCGATCCTGGAGCGCGCCAGCGCACGCGAGACCGCGGCCCGCGTCGCGCTCGGCGCCGTCGCCCGCTCGTACCTGAAGGAGACCGCGGGGATCGAGATCGTCTCGCACGTCGTGGAACTCGCCGCGGCCAGGGCGCCGCGCGGTGTGCTGCCCGTCCCCGCCGACGTGGAGCGCCTCGACGCCGACCCGGTGCGCTGCCTCGACGCGGACGCCAGCGAGGCGATGGTCGCGGAGATCGACCAGGCCCACAAGGACGGCGACACCCTCGGCGGCGTCGTGGAGGTCCTCGCCTACGGCGTGCCCGTCGGCCTCGGCTCGCACGTGCACGCCGACCGCAAGCTCGACGCGCGCCTCGCCGGGGCCCTGATGAGCATCCAGGCCATCAAGGGCGTCGAGCTCGGCGACGGCTTCGAGCTCGCGCGGGTGCCGGGATCGCAGGCGCACGACGAGATCCTCGTCACCGACCAGGGCATCAGGCGGGCGACTGGCCGCTCCGGCGGCACCGAGGGCGGGCTGAGCACCGGCGAACTGCTGCGGGTGCGGGCCGCGATGAAGCCCATCGCGACCGTGCCGCGCGCCCTGTCCACCGTCGACACCGCGACCGGCGAGCCCGCGAAGGCGCACCACCAGCGCTCCGACGTGTGCGCCGTGCCCGCCGCGGGCATCGTCGCCGAGGCGATGGTCGCGCTGGTGCTCGCCGACGCGGTCGCGGAGAAGTTCGGCGGCGACCACGTCGCGGAGACCCGGCGCAACGTCACCTCGTACCTCGACAACCTGGCGATCCGGTGACCGGGCCGCGCATCGTGCTCGTCGGCCCCATGGGGGTCGGCAAGTCGACGGTCGGGGAGCTGCTCGCCGCGCGCCTCGGCACCACCTTCCGCGACACCGACGCGGACATCGTCGCCGCGGAGGGCCGGGAGATCTCCGAGATCTTCGTGGACGACGGCGAGCCGCACTTCCGCGCCCTGGAGCGCGCGGCCGTCGCCAGGGCGCTCGCCGGGCACGACGGCGTACTCGCGCTGGGCGGCGGCGCGGTGCTCGACGCGGACACCAGGCGGCTGCTCACCGGGCTGCCCGTGGCGTACCTGTCGATGGAGGTCGCGGAGGCCGTGCGGCGCACCGGCCTCGACGCGGCCCGCCCGCTGCTCGCGGTCGTCAACCCGCGCCAGCAGTGGAAGCGGCTGATGGAGGAGCGCCGCCACCTGTACACGGGGGTCGCCCGGGTGGTCGTCGCCACCGACGGGCGCACCCCCGAAGAGGTCGCCGACGGCGTACTGGACGCACTGGAGCTGAGGAAGGCATGACGGAGCAGACAGCGGAGCAGCCGGTCATCCGCATCGGGATCGGCGGCACCGCGGGCACGGACCCCTACGAGGTGCTGGTCGGGCGCCGGCTGCTGGGCGAGCTCGCAGGCCTCGTCGGCCGCGCCAAGCGGGTCGCCGTGATCCACCCCGAGGCGCTCGCCGAGACGGGCACCGCGCTGCGCGACGACCTCGCGGGGCAGGGGTACGAGGCGGTCGCCGTCCAGGTGCCCAACGCCGAGGAGGCGAAGACCGCAGAGGTCGCCGCGTACTGCTGGAAGGCGCTCGGGCAGAGCGGCTTCACCCGCAGCGACGTGATCGTCGGCGTCGGCGGCGGCGCCACCACGGATCTCGCCGGGTTCGTCGCCGCGAGCTGGCTGCGCGGGGTGCGGTGGATCGCCGTGCCGACGACCGTGCTCGCCATGGTCGACGCGGCCGTCGGCGGCAAGACCGGCATCAACACCGCCGAGGGCAAGAACCTCGTGGGCGCCTTCCACCCGCCCGCCGGGGTGCTCTGCGACCTGGCCGCGCTCGACTCGCTCGGCACGCACGACTACGTCAGCGGGCTCGCCGAGATCATCAAGGCGGGCTTCATCGCCGACCCGGCCATCCTCGACCTGATCGAGGCGGACCCGGAGGGCGCGCGCAGCCCGCGGGGCCCGCACACCGCCGAGCTGATCGAGCGGTCGATCCGGGTGAAGGCCGATGTCGTCTCCAGCGACCTCAAGGAGTCCGGCCTGCGCGAGATCCTCAACTACGGCCACACGCTGGCCCACGCGATCGAGAAGAACGAGCGCTACACGTGGCGGCACGGCGCAGCGGTCTCCGTCGGCATGGTCTTCGCCGCCGAGCTCGGCCGCGTCGCGGGGCGGCTCGACGACGCGACGGCCGACCGCCACCGCGCGGTCCTCGGCTCGGTCGGCCTGCCGCTGACCTACCGCGGCGACCAGTGGCCGAAGCTGCTCGACACGATGAAGGTCGACAAGAAGTCCCGCGGCGACCTGCTGCGCTTCATCGTCCTCGACGGGCTCGGCAAGCCCTCCGTGCTCGAAGGCCCTGACCCGGCCTTCCTGGTCGCCGCCTTCGGGGAGGTCGCCGCGTGACCCGCAGGGTGCTCGTGCTCAACGGCCCGAACCTCGGCCGCCTCGGCTCACGCGAGCCGGACATCTACGGCGCCACGACCTATGCGGGCCTGGTCGAGACCTGCCGGTCCCTCGGCGAGGAGCTGGGGCTCGACGTCGAGGTGCGCGAGACCAACGACGAGGGCGAGATGATCCGCTGGCTGCACGAGGCGGCCGACGCCAAGCTGCCCGTCGTGGTCAATCCCGGCGCGTTCACGCACTACTCGTACGGCATGCGGGACGCGATGTCGCAGCGCACCGCGCCCCTCATCGAGGTGCACATCTCCAACCCGCACACCCGCGAGGAATTCCGGCACAACTCCGTGGTGGCCTCGGTCGCCAGCGGCACGGTCGCGGGCTTCGGGATCGGCTCGTACCGGCTCGCCCTGCGCGCGCTCGCCGAGGAGTTGACGGACTGACACCCCTCTCGGGCCCGGGGCCGGGGACGGTACGGTTCTGAGGGCAGCACGCCGGTCGTACGAGACGGAGTGGCAGGAGATGGAGCAGGCGATGGGCGCGTCCGAGGACGACTGGCATCTCCCGGTCTGGGGCCCGCCCCCGGGGCCGGCGCCGTCCGGCGGGGAGGACGACGGCTTCCCCCTCCAGGACCCGCCGGCCGCCGCGCGCCCCGCGGGTCCGCCCCCCGCCCCGCCGATGCCCGCGGGCGGGCCCGCCCAGCGCCCCGTCCCCGGGCAGGCGCCCGCGGCCCCCGTGCCGGGTTCGCAGCCTGCGGGACCAGCGGCCGGCCATCCGCCGGGCCCGCTCGCAGGCCCCCCGGCCGCCCCGCCGCGGCCCGCCGACTCCACCGGGCACGTCACCCTGCCGCCCGGCGGACCCGTGCCCGTGCACGGCGCCGCGTCCGAGGGCGGCACGGGCACCGCCACGCTGGCCGTGCTGCTCATCGGCCCCGCGGGCGCGGGCAAGACCACCGTGGCCAGGCACTGGGCCCGCACCCGCCGCGTCCCCACCGCCCACATCAGCCTCGACGACGTGCGTGAATGGGTGTGCTCCGGCTTCGCCGACCCGCAGAGCGGCTGGAACGAGCACTCGGAGACCCAGTACCGGCTGGCCCGCCGCACCTGCGGCTTCGCCGCGCGCAACTTCCTCGCCAACGGCATCTCCTGCATCCTCGACGACGCCGTCTTCCCCGACCGGCCCGTCGTCGGCCTCGGCGGCTGGAAGCGGCACGTGGGCCCAGGACTGCTCCCCGTGGTCCTGCTGCCGGGGCTCGAAGTGGTGCTCGAACGCAACGCGAAGCGCGAGGGCAACCGGCGCCTCGCCGACGAGGAGGTCGCGGGCATCCACGGCCGGATGGCCGGCTGGTACGGCTCGGGGCTGCCGATCATCGACAACAGCGCCCTCGACGTGCCCACCACCGCGCGGCTCCTCGACGACGTGCTCGCGCAGTCCGTCGCGAGCCCGCCCGCCTGGTAGCCACGCGCCGCCGGCCCGCGCCCCCCGGTCGGACGCGCCCGACCGGCCGGGGCGCGCCCCCTCTCGTACGCTCGGACCATGTCAGAGGTGTACGCGGCCCGCCGTACCCGGCTGCGCGACCAGTACGGCGCCGCGGGCAGCGCCGCCGCCCTGGTCTGCGGCCCCGCCAACGTGCGCTACCTCGCGGGCGGCGCGCCCCCCGGCGCCTCCCTGCTGCTCGGGCCCGAAGGGGACGTGCTTCTGTACCCCCCGGTGCCCGAGGACGGCGGGCCGGGCAGCCGGGTGGACGAGGGACTGCGGACCATCGTGTGCGAGCGGTCCAGCGATACCGCGCTCTGCGCGGCCCGCCTGCTCGCCGAGTCCGGGACAGGGGCCGGGGCCGCGGGTCCGCTGGCCGTGGAGGAGGACCACCTGACGGTCGCACGGCACCGCGCGCTGGCCGCAGCGGCGCCCGGGGTGGCGCTCACCGACCTCGGCCGCGCCGTCGAGCAGCTGCGGGTCGTCAAGGACGAGGAGGAGATCTCCCGGCTGCGGATCGCCGCCGAGATCGCCGACCAGGCGCTCGGCGAACTGCTCGAGTCCATCCTGGTCGGCCGCACCGAGCGCCATCTCGCCCTCGAACTGGAGCGCAGACTCGTCGACCACGGCGCGGACGGCCCCGCCTTCCGTACCTCCGTCGCCACCGGGCCGCACTCGGGCCGCGCAGCCCACCGGCCGACGGACCGGCGGGTCGAGGAGGGCGACTTCCTCACCGTCCGGCTGGGCGCCGAATACCGGGGCTACCGCTGCGGCGTCGCCCGTACGTTCGTCATCGGCACGGCACCCGCGGACTGGCAGATCGAGCTGTACGAGCTGGTCTTCGCGGCGCAGCGGGCCGGCCGCGAGGCGCTGGCACCCGGCGTGGGCTGCCGCGACGTGGACCGCACGGTGCGGCAGCGGCTGACGGCCGCGGGCCACGCGGAGGCACTCGACCCGGTCACCGGGCGCGGGGTGGGGCTCGAATTCGCGGAGGAGCCGCAGTTGGCCCCCGGGTCCATGGGTAAACTGGACGCTTGTGTGCCGGTCACCGTCGGACCCGGGGTCCACCTCCCGGGCAGGGGCGGCGTCCGGATCGACGACACGCTCGTCGTCCGCCCCGAGGCGGACGGCGGACCCGAGCTACTCACCATCACGACCAAGGAACTGCTCGCGCTCTAGGACCCCTCCTCGTACGGGGCCGGGGCCCGGGAGCAGTGCACCCCTGGTCCCACCTGCTTCAGTCCAGGAGATCCGCAACCGTGGCATCCACCAACGACCTCAAGAACGGTTTGGTGCTCAAGCTCGACGGAGACCAGCTCTGGTCCGTCGTCGAGTTCCAGCACGTCAAGCCCGGCAAGGGCCCGGCCTTCGTGCGCACCAAGCTCAAGAACGTGCTGTCCGGCAAGGTGGTCGACAAGACCTTCAACGCCGGCGTGAAGGTCGAGACGGCCAACGTCGACCGCCGCGACATGCAGTTCTCGTACATGGACGGCGAGTACTTCGTCTTCATGGACATGGGCACCTACGACCAGATCCACGTCAGCAGGGAGGTCGTCGGCGACGCCGCGAACTTCCTCCTTGAGGGCTTCGAGGCCACGGTCGCCATGTACGAGGGCAACCCGCTCTACGTCGAGCTGCCCGCCGCGGTCGAGCTGGTCATCGAGCACACCGACCCGGGCGTGCAGGGCGACCGCTCCACCGGCGGCACCAAGCCCGCGAAGCTGGAGACGGGGTACGAGATCGGCGTCCCGCTGTTCATCACGACCGGTGAGAAGATCAAGGTCGACACGCGTTCCGGCGAGTACCTCGGCCGGGTGAACAGCTAACCGTGGCCGCTCGGAACAACGCCCGGAAACGCGCGTTCCAGATCCTCTTCGAGGCCGACCAGCGCGGCGAGTCCGTCACCACGGTCATGGCCGACTGGATCCGGCACGCCAGGACCGACGACCGCCAGCCTCCGGTGACGGAGTACACGATGGAGCTCGTCGAGGGGTACGCCACACAGGCGGCCAGGATCGACGAGCTGATCTCGACCTACGCGGTGGGCTGGACGCTCGACCGCATGCCGGTCGTGGACCGCAACATCGTCAGGCTCGCCGCGTACGAGCTGGTCTGGGTCGACGGCACGCCGGACGCGGTGGTGATCGACGAGGCGGTGCGGCTCACCAAGGAGTTCTCCACCGACGAGTCGCCCGCCTTCGTCAACGGCCTGCTCGGCCGCTTCAAGGACCTCAAGCCGAGCCTGCGCCGCGTCTGACCCCGCGGCCGGGCCCCCGGCGCCGGGCACGGTCCGCGCACCCGCCGAAACGGCTCACGGCCCGTGGTGGACGCCCCCCCGGGCGCCTCCGCCACGGGCCGCCGTGCGTCCCGGGCGCGGCGTGCGGCCAGGACCCGCGGGCGTCCCCGGCCCGCACCCGGCCATCACGGTGCGCGCATACGGCGAGGGGCGGGCCCCACCGGGAGCCCGCCCCTCAGGACGTGACGTTTCTGCTGGTGCGTTCCCGGGGAGGGGCCTCAGCCCTCCTCGTGGGCCACCGCTCGTCTGGCGTCGGCGCCCAGGACGCCCCAGCTGATCAGCTGCTCTGTCAGGACCGAGGGCGACTGGTCGTAGATCACGGCCAGCGTGCGCAGGTCGTCCTGGCGGATCGAGAGGACCTTGCCGTTGTAGTCGCCGCGCTGGCTCTGGATCGTGGCCGCGTACCGCTGGAGGGGGCCCGCCTTCTCGGCCGGCACGTGGGCCAGCCGCTCCAGGTCCAGGACCAGCTTCGGCGGCGGCTCGGCGGCTCCGCCAGGGGTCGTGCCGGGAAGCAGCTCCTGCACCGGGACACCGTAGAAATCAGCGAGCTCGGCGAGGCGCTGCACGGTCACGGCGCGGTCGCCGCGCTCGTACGAACCGACCACCACGGCCTTCCAGCGCCCCTGGGACTTCTCCTCCACGCCATGGAGCGAGAGGCCCTGCTGGGTGCGGATGGCCCGGAGTTTGGTCCCGAGCTGTTTTGCGTATTCGCTGGACATATAGCTCCCCGGACGAAGTCTCGTAACTCACTGTAAGGTTACGCAGCGTTACCCTGATGCGTCAAGCCGGATGGTCCGTACCGGATACAACCGAGGGTCCCCCGAGGGGCGCCGTACCGCCACTGGTAGGATGCATGGCGCAATCATGACGTCCTTTAACGTCCGTCCCGTGAGGCGGAGAAGGAGGTCCGTTCTCCATGAGTTCCATGGACGCAGACAGCAGTACGCAGCACCCTCAGGGGGGCGCGCCCGCACGGCCAGTCCTGGAGGCGCCCGACATCGCCCGGGTGCTCACCCGCATCGCCCACGAGATCGTGGAGCGCGCCAAGGGCGCGGGCGATGTGACCATCCTCGGCATCCCCACCCGCGGTGTGTTCCTCGCCCGCAGGATCGCGGCCAAGCTGGAGGAGATCTCCGGCCGTGCGGTGCCCGTCGGCTCGCTCGACATCACCATGTACCGCGACGACCTGCGGATGCGGCCCGCGCGCGCCCTCGCGCGCACGGACATCCCCGGCGACGGCATCGACGGCAGGCTGGTCGTCCTCGTGGACGACGTCCTCTTCTCCGGCCGCACCATCCGCGCAGCGCTCGACGCGCTCGGCGACATCGGCCGCCCCCGCGCCGTGCAGCTGGCGGTCCTCGTCGACCGGGGCCACCGCGAGCTGCCCATCCGCGCCGACTACGTCGGCAAGAACCTCCCGACCTCCCTCAGGGAGACCGTCAAGGTCCAGCTCAGCGAGATGGACGGGCGCGACACCGTCCTGCTCGGCACGGGCGAGGGCTAGGCACCCGCGGGCCCCAGGGCCGAACCCCGTCCCGACCTGCCACACGGCAGCGGGCGCGCCGCCGCGCGCCCGCGCACCAGACCCACCGGAGCACACCGAGATGCTGCGTCTCCCCGGGGCGAGCCCCCGGACACCAGGCCACCTGATCTCCGCCGCCGACCTCACCCGCGACGACGCCGTCCTGATCCTCGACACGGCCGAGGAGATGGCCCGCGTCGCCGACCGGCCGATCAAGAAGCTGCCGACGCTGCGCGGCCGCACCGTCGTCAACCTCTTCTTCGAGGACTCCACCAGGACGCGCACCTCCTTCGAGGTCGCGGCCAAGCGGCTCTCCGCCGACGTCATCAACTTCTCCGCCAAGGGGTCGTCGGTCTCCAAGGGCGAGTCCCTGAAGGACACCGCGCTCACCCTTGAGGCGATGGGCGCGGACGCCGTCGTCATCCGGCACGGCGCCTCCGGCGCCCCCTACCGGCTCGCCACCTCGGGCTGGATCGACGGCGCCGTCGTCAACGCGGGCGACGGCACCCACGAGCACCCCACGCAGGCCCTGCTCGACGCGTTCACCCTGCGCCGCAGGATCGTCGGCGCCGACGAGGGGCTCGGTCGCGACCTCGAAGGCGTCCGGGTCACGATCGTCGGCGACGTCCTGCACAGCCGCGTCGCCCGCTCCAACGTCCTGCTGCTGCACACCCTGGGTGCCAGGGTCACGCTCGTCGCCCCGCCCACCCTGGTGCCCGTCGGCGCCGACCGCTGGCCCTGCGACGTCTCCTACGACCTGGACGACGCGCTGCCCGGCAGCGACGCCGTGATGATGCTGCGCGTCCAGCGCGAGCGCATGAACGCGGCCTTCTTCCCCACCGAGCGGGAGTACTCACGCCGCTACGGGCTCGACGCCGACCGCATGCGCCGCATGCCAGAACACGCCCTGGTGATGCACCCGGGCCCGATGAACCGCGGCATGGAGATCACCGCCGAGGTCGCCGACTCCCCGCGCGCCACCATCGTGGAGCAGGTCGCGAACGGCGTCTCCATCCGCATGGCCGTCCTGTACCTGCTGCTCGGCGGCAACGGACCGGCCGTCGCCACGACCCGCCAGAGCGCCACCGACACCAGCGTCACCGAGGAGAGCAAGTGAGCACGAACACCACCCTGATCCGGGGCGCACGGATCCTCGGCGGCGAGCGGCGGGACGTCCTGGTCGAAGGTGAGACGATCAGTCGCGTCGGCACAGGGCTCGACGCCGGCTCCGCCGCCGTCGTCGTCGACGCCGGTGGCCTGGTCCTGCTGCCCGGCCTCGTCGATCTCCACACCCACCTGCGCGAGCCGGGCCGCGAGGACTCCGAGACGGTTCTCACCGGCACGAAGGCCGCGGCGAAGGGCGGCTTCACCGCCGTCCACGCCATGGCCAACACCTTCCCCGTCGCCGACACCGCGGGCGTGGTCGAGCAGGTCTGGCGGCTCGGCCTCGCCTCCGGCTACTGCGACGTGCGGCCCGTCGGCGCCGTGACCGTCGGCCTTGAGGGCAGGCAGCTCGCCGAGCTCGGCGCCATGCACGACTCCGCTGCGCAGGTCCGGGTCTTCTCCGACGACGGCAAGTGCGTGGACGACGCCGTGATCATGCGGCGCGCCCTGGAGTACGTGAAGGCCTTCGACGGGGTCGTCGCCCAGCACGCCCAGGAGCCGCGCCTGACCGAGGGCGCCCAGATGAACGAGGGCGCCGTCTCCGCCGAGCTCGGGCTCGGCGGCTGGCCCGCCGTCGCCGAGGAGTCGATCATCGCCCGCGACGTGCTGCTCGCCGCACACGTCGGCTCCCGCGTGCACATCTGCCACCTCTCCACCGCGGGCTCCGTGGAGATCGTGCGCTGGGCCAAGTCCAAGGGCTGGAACGTCACCGCCGAGGTCACCCCGCACCACCTGCTCCTCACCGACGAGCTGGTCCGCTCCTACGACCCCGTCTACAAGGTCAACCCGCCGCTGCGCACCGACGCCGACGTGGTCGCCCTGCGCGAGGCGCTCGCCGACGGCACCATCGACTGCGTCGCCACCGACCACGCGCCCCACCCGCACGAGGACAAGGACTGCGAGTGGGCCGCCGCCGCCATGGGCATGGTCGGCCTGGAGACGGCCCTGTCGGTGGTGCAGGAGACCATGGTCGACACCGGTCTGCTCGACTGGGCGGGCGTCGCCGACCGGATGGCGTACCGCCCGGCCGCCATCGGCCGGGTCACCGGCCACGGCCGGCCCGTCGCCCCTGGCGAGCCCGCGAACCTGGTCCTCGTCGACCCGGCATACCGTGGAGCGGTGGACCCCGCGGACTTCGCCTCCCGCAGCCGCAACAGCCCGTACGCGGGCCGTGACCTGCCGGGGCGCGTCACCCACACCTTCCTGCGGGGCAAGGCCACGGTCACCGACGGGAATCTGGCATGACATCTGCGCACCTCACCGCCCTCCTGCCCGCCGCCACCCTCGCCGAGGGAAAGCACTCGGCGCCCGTGACGGACTGGAGCGGCCGCATCGGCTGGGTCATCGGCCTGGCTATCTTCATCGCGCTCGTCTACTGGCTGATGCGCCAGGGCTGGAAGTGGCGCGGCAGCCTCCAGTCGGACCTGCCCGAGCTGCCGGCCGTGCCCGCAGAGCAGGGCGCGGTGGAGCTGACCATGACCGGCCGCTACCACGGCTCCACCAGCGCGGGGCAGTGGCTCGACCGCATCGTCGCCCACGGCCTCGGCGCCCGCAGCCGCGTCGAGCTGACCCTCACCGACGCGGGACTCGAAGTCGTGCGCCCCGGCGCGAACGACTTCTTCGTGCCCAAGGACAAGCTGCGCGAGGCCCGCCTCGACAAGGGCATCGCGGGCAAGGTCCTCGCCGAGGGCGGACTGCTGGTCGTGACCTGGGAGCACGGCGGCAGGCTCCTCGACTCCGGCTTCCGCTCCGACCGCTCCGCCGAGCACACCGCGTGGGTGAGCGCGATCAACTCCCTCCGCCCTCTCGACGCGCCTCTGGACGCGGCGGACCGCCGCGCCCCCGCCACGACCGCCACAACGGAAGGCCCCGCACGATGACCGCCTCGTCCACCCGGGGAACCGCCCTCAGCCAGGCGTCCCCCGCCGTACTCGTCCTGGAGGACGGCCGCACGTTCCGCGGCCGCGCCTACGGGGCCGTGGGGGAGACCTTCGGCGAGGCCGTGTTCTCCACCGGCATGTCCGGCTACCAGGAGACCCTCACCGACCCCTCGTACCACCGCCAGGTCGTCGTCATGACGGCCCCGCACGTCGGCAACACCGGCGTCAACGACGAGGACCGCGAGTCCCGCAGGATCTGGGTCTCCGGCTACGTCGTGCGCGACCCCGCGCGCACCCCCTCGAACTGGCGCTCCCGCCGCACCCTCGACGACGAGCTCACCGAGCAGGGCGTCGTCGGCATCAGCGGCGTCGACACCCGCGCCCTCACCCGCCACCTGCGCGAGCGCGGCGCCATGCGGGTGGGCATCTTCTCCGGCGACGCGCTCGCCGACGAGGCGGCGCTCCTCGACCGGGTGCGCCGCGCCCCGCAGATGGCGGGCGCCGACCTGTCCGCCGAGGTCACCACCGCGGAGCCGTACGTCGTGCCCGCGATCGGAGAGAAGAAGTTCACCGTCGCCGCCCTCGACCTCGGCATCAAGGGCATGACCCCGCGGCGCATGGCCGAGCGCGGCATCGAGGTGCACGTCCTGCCGGCCACCTCCACCGTGGAGGAGGTCTACGCGGTGCGTCCCGACGGCGTCTTCCTCGCCAACGGACCGGGGGACCCGGCCACCGCCGACCTCACCGTCGTGCGGGCCGTGCTGGAGCGCGGCACCCCGCTGTTCGGGATCTGCTTCGGCAACCAGCTCATCGGGCGCGCCCTCGGCTTCGGCACGTACAAGCTGAAGTACGGCCACCGCGGCATCAACCAGCCCGTCCAGGACCGCACGACGGGCAAGGTCGAGGTCACCGCGCACAACCACGGCTTCGCCGTCGACGCGCCGCTCGACCGGGCCACCGAGACGCCCTACGGCCTCGCCGAGGTCACCCACGTCTGCCTCAACGACGACGTGGTCGAGGGGCTGCGGCTGGTCGACCGGCCCGTCTTCAGCGTGCAGTACCACCCCGAGGCGGCCGCGGGCCCGCACGACGCCGCGTACCTGTTCGACCGCTTCACCAAGCTCATGGAGGACCAGCGTGCCTAAGCGCACCGATATCCAGTCCGTCCTGGTCATCGGATCGGGACCGATCGTCATCGGCCAGGCCGCTGAGTTCGACTACTCGGGCACCCAGGCGTGCCGCGTCCTGCGCTCCGAGGGCCTGCGGGTCGTCCTCGTCAACTCGAACCCGGCGACGATCATGACCGACCCGGAGATCGCCGACGCCACCTACGTCGAGCCGATCACCCCCGAGTTCGTCGAGAAGATCATCGCGAAGGAGCGCCCCGACGCGCTGCTCGCCACCCTCGGCGGCCAGACCGCACTCAACACCGCGATCTCGCTGCACGCCGCGGGCACCCTCGACAAGTACGGCGTCGAACTGATCGGCGCCAACGTCGAGGCGATCAACAAGGGCGAGGACCGCGACCTCTTCAAGGACGTGGTGGAGGAGGTGCGGCGCAAGATCGGCCACGGCGAGTCCGCCCGCTCGGTGATCTGCCACTCCATGGACGACGTGCTGGCGGGCGTCGAGGAGCTCGGCGGCTACCCCGTCGTCGTGCGCCCGTCCTTCACCATGGGCGGCGCGGGCTCCGGCTTCGCGCACACCGAGGAGGACCTGCGCCGCATCGCGGGGCAGGGCCTGATGCTCTCGCCCACCACCGAGGTGCTCCTGGAGGAGTCCATCCTCGGCTGGAAGGAGTACGAGCTTGAGCTGATGCGCGACCGCAACGACAACGTCGTGGTCGTCTGCTCCATCGAGAACTTCGACCCGATGGGCGTCCACACCGGCGACTCGATCACCGTCGCGCCCGCGATGACGCTCACCGACCGCGAGTACCAGACCCTGCGCGACATCGGCATCGCCGTGATCCGCGAGGTCGGCGTCGACACCGGCGGCTGCAACATCCAGTTCGCGGTCAACCCCGAGGACGGCCGGGTCATCGTCATCGAGATGAACCCGCGCGTCTCCCGCTCCTCCGCGCTCGCGTCCAAGGCCACCGGCTTCCCGATCGCGAAGATCGCCGCCAAGCTGGCCGTCGGCTACACGCTCGACGAGATCCCCAACGACATCACCGAGCAGACCCCGGCGTCCTTCGAGCCCACGCTCGACTACGTCGTCGTCAAGGTGCCCCGCTTCGCGTTCGAGAAGTTCCCGGCCGCCGACTCCACCCTCACCACCACCATGAAGTCGGTCGGCGAGGCCATGGCGATCGGCCGCAACTTCACCGAGGCGCTCCAGAAGGCGCTGCGCTCGCTGGAGAAGGCGGGCAGCCAGTTCGACTTCGCCGGCGACGCCGCCGGGCTCGACAAGGCCGCCCTGCTGGAGGCCGCCGGCACCCCCACGGACGGCCGCATCAACACCGTGATGCGCGCCATCAGGGCGGGCGCCACCCAGCAAGAGGTGTTCGACGCCACGAAGATCGACCCCTGGTTCGTCGACCAGCTGTTCCTGATCAAGGAGCTGGCCGACGAGATCGCGGCCGCCGCCGAACTCACCCCCGAACTGCTCGCCGCGGTCAAGCGGCACGGCTTCTCGGACGCGCAGATCGCCGCGCTCCGCGGCCTGCCCGAGGCCGTCGTCCGCGAGGTGCGCCACGCCCTGGGCGTCCGGCCCGTCTACAAGACCGTCGACACCTGCGCGGCCGAGTTCGCCGCCAGGACGCCGTACTTCTACTCCTCCTACGACGAGGAGAGCGAGGTCGCGCCCCGCGAGAAGCCCGCGGTGATCATCCTGGGCTCGGGGCCCAACCGCATCGGCCAGGGCATCGAGTTCGACTACTCCTGCGTCCACGCCTCCTTCGCGCTGCACGACGCCGGATACGAGACCGTCATGGTCAACTGCAACCCGGAGACCGTCTCCACCGACTACGACACCTCCGACCGGCTCTACTTCGAGCCGCTCACCCTGGAGGACGTGCTGGAGATCGTGCACGCGGAGACCCAGGCGGGCCCGGTCGCCGGCGTCGTCGTCCAGCTCGGCGGCCAGACCCCGCTCGGCCTCGCCCAGGCGCTCAAGGACAACGGCGTGCCCGTCGTCGGCACCTCGCCCGAGGCCATCCACCTCGCGGAGGACCGCGGCGCCTTCGGCCGCGTCCTCGCCGAGGCCGGGCTGCCCGCGCCCAAGCACGGCACCGCCACGTCCTTCCCCGGCGCCAAGGCCATCGCCGACGAGATCGGCTACCCCGTCCTCGTCCGGCCCTCGTACGTGCTCGGCGGCCGCGGCATGGAGATCGTCTACGACGAGAGCCGCCTCGCCTCGTACATCGAGGAGTCCACGGAGATCAGCCCGACCCGGCCCGTCCTGGTCGACCGCTTCCTCGACGACGCCATCGAGATCGACGTCGACGCCCTCTACGACGGCACCGAGCTCTACCTCGGCGGCGTGATGGAGCACATCGAGGAGGCCGGCATCCACTCAGGCGACTCCGCGTGCGCCCTGCCCCCCATCACGCTCGGCGGACACGACATCAAGCGGCTGCGCGCCTCCACCGAGGCGATCGCGCGCGGCGTCGGCGTACGCGGCCTGATCAACATCCAGTTCGCGCTCGCCGGCGACATCCTCTATGTGCTGGAGGCCAACCCGCGCGCCTCCCGCACCGTGCCCTTCACCTCCAAGGCGACGGCCGTCCCGCTCGCCAAGGCCGCGGCCCGCATCTCCCTCGGCGCCACGGTCGCGCAGCTGCGCGAGGAGGGGCTGCTGCCCAGCGGCGGCGACGGCGGCGACCTGCCGCTCGACGCGCCGATCTCCGTCAAGGAAGCCGTGATGCCGTGGTCGCGCTTCCGCGACATCAAGGGCCGCGGCGTCGACACCGTGCTCGGCCCCGAGATGCGCTCCACGGGCGAGGTCATGGGCATCGACTCCGTCTTCGGCACCGCGTACGCGAAGTCACAGGCCGGGGCGTACGGGCCGCTGCCCACCAAGGGCCGCGCCTTCATCTCGGTCGCCAACCGGGACAAGCGCTCGATGATCTTCCCGGCGCGCGAACTGGTTGCCCACGGCTTCGAGCTGCTCGCGACCTCGGGCACCGCGGAGGTCCTCAGGCGCAACGGCATCAACGCCACCGTCGTGCGCAAGCAGAGCGAAGGCGAGGGGCCGAACGGCGAGCGGACCATCGTCCAGCTCATCCACGCGGGCGAGGTCGACCTCATCGTCAACACCCCGTACGGCACCGGCGGCCGGCTCGACGGCTACGACATCCGCACCGCCGCCGTCGCGCGCGCCGTGCCCTGCCTGACGACCGTGCAGGCGCTCGCCGCCGCCGTCCAGGGCATCGACGCGCTCAACCACGGCGGGGTCGGCGTCCGCTCCCTCCAGGAGCACGCCGAGCACCTGACCGCCGCGAGGGAGGACTGAGGCGCCGCATGTACGCTCTCCTCTTCCGCCTCGTCTTCCGCCGCATGGACCCCGAGCGCGCGCACCGCCTGGCCTTCCGGTGGATCAGGCTCGCCGCGCGCGTCCCGGTGCTGCGCACGTACGCGGCCGCGGTCCTCGCGCCCCGCTACCCGCAGCTGCGCACCGAGGCGCTCGGGCTGCGGATGCACGGCCCCTTCGGGCTCGCCGCGGGCTTCGACAAGAACGCGGTGGCGATCGACGGCATGGCGATGCTCGGCTTCGACCACGTCGAGATCGGCACCGTCACCGCGCGGCCGCAGCCCGGCAACCCGCCCACCCGGCTGTTCCGGCTGGTCCGCGACCGCGCCCTGATCAACCGCATGGGGTTCAACAACGACGGCTCCGCGGCGGTGGCGGCGCGCCTCGGCGCGCGGCGGCCCGTGTTCCGCACGGCCGTCGGCGTCAACATCGGCAAGACCAAGGCGGTGCCGGAGTCCGAGGCCGTCGCGGACTACGTCACCTCCGCGGAGCGCCTCGCCCCGCACGCCGACTACCTGGTCGTCAACGTCAGCTCCCCGAACACGCCCGGCCTGCGCGACCTCCAGGCGGTCGGCCATCTGAGGCCGCTGCTGACCGCGGTGCGGGAGGCCGCGGACCGCGCCGTACCGGACCGGCGCGTCCCGCTGCTGGTGAAGATCGCGCCCGACCTCGCGGACGAGGACGTCGACGCCGTCGCCGATCTCGCCGTCGAGCTGGGGCTCGACGGGATCATCGCCACCAACACCACCGTCGCCCGCGACGGCCTCGGCCTCTCGTCGCCGCCCGCGCTGACCGCCGAGACCGGCGGCCTGTCGGGCGCGCCGCTCAAGGAGCGCTCCCTTGAGGTCCTGCGCCGCCTGTACGCGAGGGTCGGCGACCGGGTCACCCTGGTCGGCGTCGGCGGCGTGCAGGACGCGGAGGACGCCTGGCAGCGCATCCTGGCCGGCGCCACCCTGGTGCAGGGCTACAGCGCCTTCATCTACGAGGGACCGTTCTGGTGCCGCGCCCTCCACAAGGGCCTCGCCGCGCGCCTCGCGGCAGGGCCGTACGCGACCCTCGCCGACGCCGTCGGCGCGGACGTCAGGAAGGCGGCGACCGCATGAGCCGGGCAGAGCCCTTCGGCGCGCGGCTGCGGCGCGCCATGGACACCCGCGGCCCGCTCTGCGTGGGTATCGACCCGCACGCCTCGCTGCTGAGCGCCTGGGGCCTCGGCGACGACGTGGCGGGCCTCGAACGCTTCGCCCGTACGACGGTCGAGGCGCTGGCGGACCGGGTCGCCGTGCTGAAGCCGCAGTCGGCCTTCTTCGAGCGGTTCGGCTCCCGGGGCGTCGCCGTCCTGGAGCGCACCGTCGCCGACGCGCGCGCCGCGGGCGCGCTGGTCCTCACCGACGCCAAGCGCGGCGACATCGGCTCCACGATGGCCGCCTACGCCGCGACGTACCTGGACGCCGGCTCCCCGCTGTTCTCGGACGCGGTCACGCTCTCCCCGTACCTCGGCTTCGGATCGCTGCGGCCCGCGCTCGACCTGGCCGCGGCGAACGGCGCCGGCGTGTTCGTACTGGCGCTGACCTCCAACCTGGAGGGGGCGGAGGTACAGCGCGCCACGGCCCCCGACGGGCGCACGCTCGCGCAGGTGGTGCTCGACCACATCGCGGCGGAGAACGCGGGTGCCGAGCCCCTCGGCCCGGTCGGCGCCGTGGTGGGCGCGACCCTCGGCGACACGGGCGCCGACCTCGACGTGAACGGCCCGCTGCTCGCGCCCGGCATCGGCGCCCAGGGCGCGACCCCCGCGGACCTGCCGGCGGTCTTCGGCGCCGCGGTGGACCGTGTCGTGCCCAGCGTGAGCCGCGGAATCCTGCGCCACGGCCCCGGTAAGGGGCAGCTGAGGGAGGCAGCGGAGCGGCTCCGTGACGAGGTGAGGGCGGCCGTGGACCACCGGAATGAGGGGTTCAGGTAAAACCTGGAGTCGAAAAGAGGTGGAAAATGTCGGAAATGTACCGGTCGGGCGATGCTGACCAGGGACTTTTCATCTGTTCTCGCTGACTCCGGCGGTCTTGGCCGATAGTCTCCCCACCAGAGCCAACGAGCAGAGCGTTGCCCGTTGCTCGCCTGGTGCGGGACGGCAGTCCCCGCGCCGGTCCGTATCCGACAGTTCGACATCCGAGGTGACGTAGGCGTGGCTCTTCCGCCCCTTACCCCTGAACAGCGCGCAGCCGCGCTCGAAAAGGCCGCCGCGGCTCGCCGGGAGCGGGCCGAGGTCAAGAATCGACTCAAGCACTCCGGCGCCTCCCTCCATGACGTCATCAAGCAGGGCCAGGAGAACGACGTCATCGGCAAGATGAAGGTCTCGGCGCTGCTGGAGTCGCTGCCCGGCGTCGGCAAGGTCCGCGCCAAGCAGATCATGGAGCGTCTCGGCATCTCAGAGAGCCGCCGGGTGCGCGGCCTCGGCTCCAACCAGATCGCCTCCCTGGAGCGCGAGTTCGGCAGCACCTCCGCGTGACGTTTCCGGGCACCCCCGGGAACCTGGATAATCGCTGCATGGCAGCAGAGGCACGGCAGCGGCTGACCGTGCTCTCCGGACCCTCAGGGGTCGGCAAGAGCACGGTCGTCGCCCATATGCGCAAGGCTCATCCCGAGGTGTGGCTCTCGGTGTCGGCCACGACCAGGAAGCCACGCCCCGGGGAGCGCCACGGCGTCCAGTACTTCTTCGTGACGGACGACGAGTTCGACAAGCTCGTCGCCAACGGGGAACTGCTGGAGTGGGCGGAGTTCGCCGGGCACCGCTACGGGACGCCCCGGGCCCCGGTCATGGACCGCCTCGAGGCCGGTGAGCCGGTGCTGCTGGAAATCGACCTCCAGGGCGCCCGGCAGGTGAGGGACTCCATGGCGGACTCGCGGCTGGTCTTCCTCGCCCCGCCCGACTGGGACGAGCTGGTCCGCAGGCTCACCGGGCGGGGCACCGAGCCCGCCGACGTGATCGAGCGCAGGCTGGCCGCCGCCAGGGTCGAGCTCGCGGCCGAGTCCGAGTTCGACACCACCCTGGTCAACACCTCCGTCGAGGACGTGGCGCGCGAGCTGCTAGCCTTGATGGAAGTGTCCTGATTCAGAGCCCGCGCGCGACCGTGCGGGCGTCCCCGCGCGGACGTGACGGTGCCGGTGTGACCGGGCGGCCGTGGCCGCGCAATCTCGATTCATTCTTCGGAAGGCCAGAGAGTGTCCTCTTCCATGACCCCGCCCGAGGGCATCATCAACCCGCCGATCGACGAGCTGCTTGAGGCCACGGACTCCAAGTACAGCCTGGTGATCTACGCGGCCAAGCGGGCGCGCCAGATCAACGCGTACTACTCGCAGCTCGGTGAGGGCCTGCTGGAGTACGTGGGCCCCCTCGTGGACACCCATGTGCACGAGAAGCCCCTCTCGATCGCCCTGCGGGAGATCAACGCGGGCCTGCTGACGTCCGAGGCCATCGAGGCCCCGGCGCAGTAGGAGCGCGGACGCCCAGCGGTACCGCGAGTGCCGCGGAGGCGCGGCAGGACCGCGGACCCACCGCGTGCGAGTCGGTCCTATGATCGACACGTTGTCCACAGGCCCGGCAGACGACTGCCGGGCCTGTGGTGTGTCATGGGAGCAGGAGCGGCGGGCGCGGACCGCCGCCCCGCGCGAGAGTGTCGGAGCGGGAGGCATGGTGGACAGGCCGAGGGTCGTTCTGGGCGTGGCGGGCGGCATCGCCGCGTACAAGGCGTGCGAGCTGCTGCGCAGGCTCACCGAGTCGGGGCACGACGTCACGGTCGTGCCGACGGCCTCGGCCCTGCACTTCGTGGGGGAGGCGACCTGGTCGGCGCTGTCGGGCCACCCGGTCTCCACCGAGGTCTGGAGCGGGGTGCACGAGGTGCCGCACGTGCGCATCGGCAAGGCCGCCGACCTCGTCGTCGTCGCCCCCGCCACCGCCGATGTGCTGGCCAGGGCCGCGCACGGCCTCGCCGACGACCTGCTGACCAACACCCTGCTGACCGCGCGATGTCCGGTCGTCTTCGCCCCCGCCATGCACACGGAGATGTGGGAGCACCCCGCCACCAGGGAGAACGTGGCGACACTCCGCCGGAGGGGCGCCGTCGTCATCGAGCCGGCCGTCGGCCGGCTGACCGGTGTCGACACGGGCAAGGGGCGGCTGCCCGACCCCGGCGAGATCTTCGAGGTGTGCCGCGCGGCGCTGACCCGAGGGGCGCTCCCCGCCGACCTCGCGGGCCGCCATGTGGTGGTCAGCGCGGGCGGCACCCGCGAGCCGCTCGACCCGGTGCGCTTCCTCGGCAACCGCTCGTCGGGCAAGCAGGGCTTCGCCCTGGCGCGCACGGCGGTGGCGCGCGGCGCGCGGGTCACCCTGATCGAGGCGAACACCGGCCTCCCGGACCCGGCCGGCGCCGACGTCGTCCACGTCGGCACGGCCCTCGAACTGCGGGACGCCGCGCTGAAGGCGGCCGCCGACGCGGACGCCGTGGTGATGGCAGCAGCCGTCGCGGACTTCCGGCCCGCCGCCTACGCCCAGGGCAAGATCAAGAAGCGGGACGACGCGGAACCCGGGCCGCTGGCGCTCGTGCGGAACCCGGACATCCTCCACCAGCTGGCCACGGAGCGTCCCGCGCAGGGGCAGGTCGTCGTCGGCTTCGCGGCCGAAACGGACGACGTCCTGGCCAACGGCCGCGCGAAGCTGCGCCGCAAGGGCTGCGACCTGCTCGTCGTCAACGAGGTGGGGGAGCACAAGACCTTCGGCGCCGAGGAGAGCGAGGCCGTGGTCCTCGCCGCGGACGGCGGTGAGACCCCCGTGCCGTACGGGCCCAAGGAGGCGCTCGCGGACACGGTCTGGGACCTCGTGGTGCCGCGGCTGCCCGTCCCGTGACGACTCTGTCCGCATGCTGGTCACTCGTCTCCAGGGGTGGACGGCGCGCCGAAGCGGATGCGACGCGGGAAAACCCGGCAAACCCCCGGACAGGCCGCGCGAGGGGCGTTCCGGCCCCGGGTAACGCAGACCACACCACGCTCACGGAGCGAGATGCCTGGACTCCGGGAGCGGGGTGACCGATAAACTGGCCCGAGAGTGCGGCAGGACGCAGCTCCGGCCGCACTCAAGCCGTCAATGATCAGCTGATCGAGTCAGCAGCCGCTGCAACCCCAGGGAGCGATGTGTCCCGCCGTCTCTTCACCTCGGAGTCAGTGACCGAGGGTCACCCCGACAAGATCGCTGACCAGATCAGCGACACCATTCTCGACGCACTCCTCACCGAGGACCCGGGTTCGCGCGTCGCCGTGGAGACCCTGATCACCACGGGCCTCGTGCACGTCGCGGGCGAAGTCACCACCAAGGCGTACGCCCCGATCGCCCAGCTGGTGCGCAACAAGATCCTGGAGATCGGCTACGACTCCTCCAAGAAGGGCTTCGACGGCGCGTCCTGCGGGGTCTCCGTCTCCATCGGCGCCCAGTCGCCCGACATCGCCCAGGGCGTCGACTCCGCCTACGAGCGGCGCGTCGCCGCGGGCGCCGAGGGCGCTGAGGTCGACGAGCTCGACCAGCAGGGCGCGGGCGACCAGGGCCTGATGTTCGGCTACGCCTGCGACGAGACGCCCGAGCTGATGCCGCTGCCCATCTACCTCGCGCACCGGCTCTCCCGCCGCCTGTCCGAGGTCCGCAAGAACGGCACCATCCCCTACCTGCGCCCGGACGGCAAGACGCAGGTCACCATCGAGTACGACGGCGACAAGGCCGTCCGCCTCGACACGGTCGTCGTCTCCTCGCAGCACGCCTCCGACATCGACCTGGACTCGCTGCTCGCCCCCGACATCCGCGAGTTCGTCGTGGAGCACGTGCTCCAGCAGCTCGTCGAGGACGGCATCAAGCTCGACACCGAGGGCTACCGGCTGCTGGTGAACCCCACGGGCCGCTTCGAGATCGGCGGACCCATGGGCGACGCGGGCCTCACCGGCCGCAAGATCATCATCGACACCTACGGCGGTATGGCGCGCCACGGCGGCGGCGCCTTCTCCGGCAAGGACCCGTCGAAGGTCGACCGCTCCGCCGCCTACGCGATGCGCTGGGTCGCGAAGAACGTCGTCGCCGCGGGCCTGGCCGCCCGCTGCGAGGTCCAGGTCGCCTACGCGATCGGCAAGGCCGAGCCGGTGGGCCTTTTCGTGGAGACGTTCGGCACCGCGACCGTCGACCACGAGAAGATCGAGAAGGCCATCAGCCAGGTCTTCGACCTGCGGCCCGCCGCGATCATCCGCGACCTCGACCTGCTGCGCCCGATCTACGCCAAGACCGCCGCGTACGGGCACTTCGGCCGTGAGCTGCCCGAGTTCACCTGGGAGCGCACCGACCGCGTCGACGCGCTCCGCGAGGCAGCGGGCATCTGACCGCGCCGCGTCACGTGCCACCGGGGCCCGGCCCTCCGCCACGGCGGGGCACCGGGCCCCGTTACGTTGGACCCATGTTCGTACTGGAACTCACCTACACCGCCCCCATGGACCGCGTCGACGCCGCGCTCGCCGACCACGTTGCCTGGCTCGACGAACACATCGCGGCGGGCCACGTCATCGCCTCGGGCCGCAAGGTCCCCCGCGACGGCGGCGTGCTCCTCGCCGTCGCAGAGGACCGCGCCGCGGCCGAACGCCTCGCCGCGTCCGACCCGTTCACCCGGGCCGGGGTGTGCACGTACCGCATCACGGAGTTCACCCCCACGAAGACGGCGGCCGGTCTCGCGGAGTACCGGGAAGCGGCACGCGGCTGACGCCCCGTGAGGTGCCGGTCCCTCCACGGCGCTGCCACCGCCCGGCGCCGCCCGGCCCCGCGGCAGGTCACAGGGGCGGCTCGACCTCCGGCGCGGCGCCGGGGCGCGGCCCCGCCCCGTCGGGCGACGTCCCGGCGGGCGACGGCGGGCCCGCGGCGCCGCCGGGGCCGCCCGCGCCCTCCTGCCCCTCAGGGCCTTCCGGGCCCGCGGGCCCCTCACGGACGAACCGGTCCCTGATCCGCTCCGCCTCCTCGGGGTCCTTGTGGGCCACGAAGTCCGCGACGACGCCCGCGACGATCACCAGGTCCCCCGGCGTCGCCACGGGACCCAGGTCCTCGACGAACCGGCTGAACACCGCGAACGCGCCCCCGTCGAACGCCTCCTCCGGATCCAGGGCCGGCGCGCCGTTCGGCTCGGCGAGTGCCGAGGCCAGGGAGGGGACGAAGCGGTGGAACCGCTCGGCGAGCTCCTCATTGTTGGCCGCGGCAGTCAACTCGGCCAGCAGGCCGATGTCCTGCACCGTCCTGTCGACCTTGTCGTCGTTGCGGTGCAGCGCCCACACCACCGCGCTCCCGGTGTCCTTGAGGACGTCCTCGCCGAGATAGGCGCGGCGGCTCTGCTCGTACTTGCGCTCGTGCTCCCACACCGCCTCGTTCTTGCGCACCTCGGCCAGCTTGACGAGCCGTTCCTGGTCGGCGTCCGACAGACACAGCCGCACGTCGACCGCCATCGCCTCGGCCCTGCCGTCCCGCACCGTGAACATCGTGCCCAGCGCTCCGTTCAGCTCGTGCTGTACGAGGGACGCCCTGGAGGGGTGCCTGGCCGCCGTGACCTCCTGCGCGCGGGTGAGGACGGCGTCGACGGCCAGCGCGCCCGGGTTGACGAGCGGAGCGTGGTCGGGCCCGCTGACCGGGCACCAGCGGACGGTCGCAGAGAAGAGGAAGTCGTAGTCGGGGAGCACGCTGGGGAGGGCGACGTCCCGCACCCGCACCTCGCGCCGCTCGACCGGGGGGATCGGGAGGTCCGGCTCCGCGAGCAGGTGCCGGGGGAACCGCTCGGTCCTGCGCCGCGCCACCGCCCCGCCCGCCGACAGGAGCACGGCGACCCCGCAGGCGCCCAACCCCCAGGCCCACAGCGGCCAGCGGGCGCAGAAGCCCACGAGTGCCAGGACGAGAGCCCCGAGCAGGGTCAGGAAGACGGACACGGTCTTGGTTCCGGAACTCATGGCGTGGAGGTCCCTCGTGCGCGGGCGGCTCGGTGCGAGTGGGTTTCCTTGACCCGCCGCAGGACCGCGCCGGGCAGCGCGGACGCCGCGGCATCCTCCGCGGGGCGCGTGGCCGCCCAGCGCAGGGCCGCCTGGTAGAGCAGCCCCTGCGCGGAGCTGCGGCCCCGGCACGCGTCGAGGAGCACGTCCACCAGGCCGAGGGCGTCGCCGTCCCGTGCGGCCGCATCGAACCAGCCACGTGCGCACGGGAACCACCGGCCGGCGTCGAGGCACGCGAAGGCCCCGGCCCAGCCGGTGGCCAGGTCGGCCCGGACGGCGGGATCCACGGCGAGCGGACGGCCCTCGGCCCCTGAGCCGCCGTGGACGTGCGGTGAGTCCACGCAGCGGAGGAAGAGTTCCGCGTCGGGCACCCGGTGGCGTTCCTCGTCGGAGCTGTGTGTGAGCCGTCCGAGAAGGAAGCGCAGGAGCCGCCGCCCCTCGCCTGCCAGCCCCATGAGCGCGTCACCCGCCACCGTCCCCGGCGCCTCGCGCCGCGCCAGATGGTGCAGGCGGACGACGGCGGCGAACGGGTGGTGCACGGCCAGGTCGCCCCGGCAGACCGCAACGAGAACCTGCCGTTCGGGCCGCGTCAGTGTTTCCTGTCTCGCTCGCCTGAGGAGATAGGCCCTGAAGTCGGCAGCTGCCGCGCGGTCGCTGAGTGCGGCGCTGAGTACGCCGACCGCAGCGCGCTGCTCGCGGGGGTTCGAGGACTTCGACCAGTACTCCGACAGCCTTTCCAGATCGGCGTGGTGGCCCTCCCGCAGCGAATGCGCGGCGAACCGGTGCACCAGTGCCTCACGCTCGGGGCCGTCGAGACGCGGCAGGAGCAGGATCTCCTCGACCCACGCGCGCAGAGTGCCTCTGAGATCCGGGAAATCACGCCAGATTTGACGGCTGAGAGCGTCCGCTAGGCCGCGGTCCGCGAAGTGCACACGACCTGCGGCGTCGATTTCGACCTTGATGGCGCCGAAGCGCACAGACAGGGGACGGGCGGCCAGCACGAGAGGCGGTCCCGCCTCGCCGCCTGCGCGCCTGTGCAGGGCGCTCGCCGCCTCGTGCACGGCATCACTACGTGCCCCCTCCATGAGGGCCGATGCGACGAGCAGCCCCCGCGTCCGGGAATCGCGTACGGTGCCGAGCAGCACAGCGGCGTCCCCGGACCGGTCGCGCAGCGCGTCGACTGCCATGTCGCACGCGGCGTCGAACGGCGTGCCGTCAGCGACCGCCTCGGACACCACACGTGCGAAGCCTGCAACGTCGTCGAGCGAGTGACAGTCATCGACAAATTGCTTTAGCGACGCTGGAAGGGGAACCGTCTCACGCTCACTGTTGCCGGACAGACGCAGGAAGCGTCTGACGACCCTGATTTCGGCATCCGGAGGACGTGTGATCGTGACCGCCAAGTGGGCCACGGAAGAGGGGAGCCCGCGCGCCGCGCTCGTGGGGAGGATCACCACCAGCGCCGCTCTCCGCTGCTTGAGCAGGCCGAGGACCGACGAGAGCTCGCCCTCGAACCCTTGTGTGCTGGTGAGGGGCGCGCCGGACAGGTCCAAGAGCAGGCGGTCGTATTCACCGATCCGCTCGGGGTCGAACAGCCGTTGTCGCGTATCGTCATGGACGATCTCGTGGAAGGTAACCCTGCGCGGGGCATGGTTGCGCAGTAGTACCTGGGCCGTGGCGGTACGCCCCGTACCCGGCGCACCGTCCAGCAGGACCACTCCCTCCTCCTCCAGCCTTCGGTGCGCCCTGGCATAGCCTGTGGGCGGCTCGAAGCGGGGAAGCAGGTGGAGCAGGTGATCCTTGGCGACCTGTCCGGGAGTACGGCCGGCGTGGTCCCTGGCCAGGGCTTCGACAGCGGCGCGGGTCATCTCGACGATGTACTGGTTGCCGGACCCCGCGTGCAGGTTGCCCGCCGTCCCGACGGCCGTCATGGCGACGCTCACCGATCACCGTCCCGGTCCCGCTCACCGCGGTAGAACGTGTTGGTGTTGCCGCTTCCTCCCGACTGGTCCCCGGCCACGTAGGAGGAGCCGTCACCGAGGCGCGGCGCGTGCTGCGGGGCGGTGTTGTGCTGGTCGCCCGAGCCGCTGTTGACGTGCCCCGCCCGGCCGATGGACGTCGTGTTGGTGTGGGTGCTGGTATCGATGTCGCCCGTGTCGCGGGTCTGGATCAGCGTCCCGCTGCCGGTGTTGTCGCCCGCGGCGTTGTGGACCGAGCCGCTGGGCTTGTCCTCCCTCTGCCCGGCCTCCCGGTCGGATTCGCGGAGCGCGGGGACCATGTCGGAGAGGTAGTCGCCGATTTCCGCCAGGTCGTGCCTGGAGTCGTAGGCGCGCAGGCGCATCGCCTGGATCTCGGCGAGGCGCGCCAGCTCGGGCGGCAGTTCCGCCGCCTTGAGCCAGGGCGTCTTGTCGACCAGTACGGGCAGTACCGTGATGCCGCGCTCCAGGGCTTCGAGCAGCTCACGCCGTACCCAGTCGTCCTCGCGCCGCAGCAGCGGCGACGCCGCCCAGCCGTCGCCGACGACGGCGATGCAGACGGAGGACGCGTGCAGCGCGTCCATGAGCCCGGTGGGGAAGGGCTGGCCGGGCGTCAGAGTGCTCCCGTCGCGGAATGCGCGGCCCTCGCCGAACCGCTTCGTGATGTTCTCGTACAGCTGTCCGGCGACGTGCTCGCCGTCCTTGGTGCGGTAGTTGATGAAGACATCGGCTTTGTAGGGCATGGCGGACGGACCTCTCCTCGGTGAGGGGGTGACAGTGGGGTGTGGAGTGACGGGTCAGAGCAGGCGCGCGGCGGGGGAGAGGGCGAAGGCCAGAAGCGGTTCGACCTCCTTGACCGCCCGGTGGCGCGGGTGGCGGGCCAGGGTGCGCGACAGCCGGCGGACGTCCAGGGCGACGGTCGCGGAACCGACCGTGTGGACGGCGCTCAGCACGTCGTGGGTGAGGGCGCAGGCACGGTCGATGTCGCCCGCGAGCGCGTGGGCCAGCGCCTGCCTGGTGCCGTAACGCGCCCTGGTGCGCAGCGCGGTGGGTGCCACGCGGCACATCTCGCGGTCGAAGACCTCGGCGGCCTCGCGCGGCCTGCCGAGGTCGAGCAGGCACCATCCGGTGATCATCGCGACCTGGTCGGGGACATGACTCGCGCCGAGCACCGGCTGCGCCGGATCGGCCGGAGCCCGGGCGAGCAGGGCGCGGGCGCGGTCGAGTGCGCGCATGCTGGAGCCGTGGTCGCCCGCCAGCGCGTGGCCCTCGGCCTCCTGCACCGCTGCGAGGCCGAGGATCCGGGGCGGCAGGGCGGGGGAGCGGACGGTGGCGGTCAGCGCGAGCGTCTCCGCCGCGTCGCCGCGGTAGTACGAGACGAGGGCCCGGCGGACCCGTGCGTACGAGGCGAGGTCACTGTCCCCGGCGGCTGCGGCCAGCTCCACTGCCTGGTCCGTCAGGCGCAGGGCGGCCTGTTCGTCGCCCGCCTCCTGCGCCATCCAGCCCGCGAACTCGGCGTACCGCGAGCTCAGCGCGATCAGCCCGTCCCGGGTGCGGGCGCCGCTGCGTCGCGCCAGCAGACGCAGCACGCGCGTCTGCTCGGCGAGCGCGGGCAGCACGGCGCCGGGCGGCGCGGACTGGCCGAGGCGGCGGAACTCGGCGAAGAGGTTCCGCGAGATGTCGAGCAGGGCGCCGTCAGCGGCGGGCGACGCCGTCGCGGACGGCGTCGCCGCCGTGCCGAGCACGGCCGCCGCGCCCGCGGCGAGGAGGCCGCGCCGTGCGGGTGTTCCGCCGCTTCCTCCCGCTTCGCCGGCGGCGGGTTCCCGCTCCGTGTGCGGCACGGACAGAACCGGTACGAGGCGCAGCAGCGCTCCCTCGGCGCCGAGTGCGGCGTCGCAGAGGCGTGCGAGTTCCTCGGACGGGCGCTTCTGCCCCGTCTCGACCTTGCTGAGCTGCGCCTTGCTGTAGTGGACGCGGGCCGCGAGCCGGCTGAGCGTCAGCCCTGCCGCGTGCCGTGCCCGGCGTAGTTCGCTGCCGAACGCATGCTGTCCCTCAAGCACCTGGGCTCCCGATGTCGAATCGTCGCGCAGGCCGTCAGGCCCCTCGACCAGGGTCGGCGGGGCGCTCGGGGGCCACAAGGGCGTGTGGGTGTTTCCCGTTTCCACTTGGAGCTTCAACGCCCCTGGAGTACGGAGCAGTTGGTGCGGTGTGCGGGGTGTGCGGGGTGTGCGGGCATGAACGAGGGGCGTGTGTCACCGGTGGGGACCGGCGGCACACGCCCCTCGCGTCTCTTGCGGCCCGTGGGCCGGTCAGATCACTGGCCGAGGAGCTTCGTCGTCAGGGTCGAGGCGTTGTAGGAGCCCCAGCCCGTGGTGAAGTCCCAGCCCTTGGCTGCGGAGTAGGCGCCGTTGCTGCCGCTGGTGATGTCGTGGAAGCCGGTGCCGCCCGTGGCGTAGAGCGCCGGGTTGGCGAAGCCGAGGTTCGGCTTGCCGGCCGCGGCGGCCTGCTGGTTGTAGAGCGCGGCGTACGCGGCCCACTCGGGCGCCGCGGCGCTCGTGCCGCCGACCTGGCCCCACTGGCCCTGCGAGTAGATGGACACGCCGGGGCTCGGGTTGGCGAGCGCCGAGACGTCGGGCACCTGGCGCTTGCCGCCGCCCTGGCTCTGCTGCACCGAGGTCTGCCAGCTCGGTATCGAGAACGTGCTGGACTTGCCGCCACCGCCGCCGCTCCACGCGGTCTCGCGGCTCCAGGCGTTCGAGGACGTCACGGTCAGCGTCGTACCGCCCACGCCGGTCACGTACGGGTCGCTGGCCGGGAAGTCGACGGAGGTGCCGCCGTTGCCCGCGTCGTCGGAGCCGCTGTCGCCGGACGCCGCGTAGAAGCCGAGGCCCTCGGCAGCGCCCTGCTGGAACACGGCGTCGACCGCGCTCAGGTTGGAGCTGGTGCGCTGCGTCTCGGCCGCGCCCCAGCTGATCGACGTGGTCGGGATGCCGCTGTCGACGATGGCCTGGTACGTGTCGACCTCACCGGCGTCCGAGTTCGGGCCCTCGAAGACCGTCACCGCGGCCTTCGGCGCGATCGCGTTCAGCACCTCGATGTCCAGCTCGACCTCGACCTGGCCGTCGCCGAGGGAGCCGGAGCCCCCGTCGACCTTCTTCACGGTCGGGGCGGCGGAGCCCAGGCTGTACTGGTTGTCGTACTTCGTGATGTTGGACTGCTGGAAGCCGTCGAACTCCAGCAGGGCGATCTTCTGGCCGCTGCCGGTCGTGGACGACGAGACGTTGTAGCCGCCCTTGATCTGCGCGGGGGTGTAACCGCCGCCGGGGCCGTTGTGGGGGGTGACCTTGGCGGCCTGGTGGTGCAGGACCACGTGGTTGTTGAGGCCCGAGACGTCGCTCACCAGGGACGCGACGGACGCGGGCAGGGTCGGCGCGGCCTCGTTCGCGTAGAACGAGCGGCCGGTGGACTTGTCCTTGTACGTCGACAGCTTGGTGCCGAACGCCTTCTGCACCTGGGCCGCGGTGCCGTGGGCGTCGACCAGCAGGTTGCCGGAGTGGACCTTGCCGACGGTGAGGCCCTGGGACTTCAGGTACTCCTTCACCTTGGCGACCTCGGCGTCGGTGCGGCCGTAACGGGCCGCGAACTGTGCCTTGGTCAGGTAGTGGCCGTAGTCCGCGGACGCGGGGTCGGTGACGCGGGAGACGAACGCCGCGAGTCCTGCGTGGTCTCTCGGCGCCAGGCTCACGGCCACGGACACGGACTTGTCCGCGGCGACCGAACCGGTGCGTGCGGCGTGGGCGGTGAGCCCGGGGACGACGTCGCCCGCGACCGCGGCACGCGTCGCCGAGGGGCTGGGGGTGCCGGCGGCGGCGACGGGGACGGCCACGGCCAGCAGGGCCGGTGCGGCGGCGAGGGCGAGGAACTTGAGACGTGGGGTCACGAACAGCCTCCGGGGGGAAGTTCGAGTCTCGAAAGGGTGACGTGGAACACGCTAGGGAGAAAGGGGACTTGTCCATAAGCGGGGGAACCCTTGCTCGCCGTGTTGAGACGGTGTTTCGTGTGGCCGGAGCGTTGCGGCGGTGCGTCGCGGGGCCCGGACCGTCGCCCGTGGGGCACGGCCGGCACGGAGGGGAGAAGGGGAGAGGGGCGTTGAGGCCGCGTCAGGGCGGCTGCCGATCTGGCCGTCGCCGTCGCGTGGGGGCGGGCTCCCGGCGGCGGACACGCCGCGGGACCGGTCCGTGGCGGGGGGCGTTGCGTCCGGGCGTGGGCGGGTGCCGGGTCGGGGCGCGGGGAGGCGCCGGGGCGCAAGGGGGCGTCGCCGGGCCTGAGGCGTACGGCGTACGCGCGTGCCGGGAGGCGTACGCGGCCGTCACGGGGCCGTGACCGCGAGGCGGTTCGCCGGGACCGGTCCGTGCGGGGACGGCGCGTCGGGGCGCGTGCGTCGGGTCCGGGGACGGGCTCCGGGGGACCGGGGCTGTCCGGGGCGTACGGCGTACGCGTCTGCGCGCCGGGCGGCGTACGGGCTGTCACGGTGTCGTGCCGGTACGGGAGTTCGCCGGGCCCCGGCGCAGCGGATGATCGGGACGGGCGCGCGGCGGCGTCAGGCCCGGCGGCCGCCCGGCGTGCCGGGGCCGGGGGCGGCGAAGGCCTCGGGGGAGGTCATGGCGCGGGCCAGCGCGGTGCGGGAGCGCACGCCGATCTTGCGGTAGACGCGGGAGAGGTTGCCCTCGACGGTCTTCACGCTGATGAACAGCTTCGCCGCGACCTCCCGGTTGGACGCGCCGCTGGTCACCAGCTCGGCGATCCGGGTCTCCGTGGCCGTCAGGGTGGCGGCGCCACCGCCGTCGAGGGCGCTCAGGCGGGCGAGTTCGGCGCGGGCGCGGGCCGTGAGGGGGACGACGCCGTGCGCCTCGGCGAGTTCGAGTCCCTCGGAGAGCGCGCGGTTCGCTGCCGTCCTGTGGCGCGCCCTGCGCTCCGCGGTGCCGAGGGCGATCAGGGTACGCAGCAGGTCGACGGGCAGGTCGAGCGGCCGCAGCCTGCCGGCCGCGGCGACGAGGAGCTCCGCGCCCTCCCGGGCGCGCCCGCAGGCGGCCTCGCGCAGGCCCTCCGCGCGTTCGAGCGCCGCGAGCACGCTCTGCGGCGTCCCGCCATGGAGATGGCCGCGCGCCTCGGCGAGAGCCGCGTCCGCGGCCTCCGTGTCCCCCAGCATCACCTGGGCCTCGGCCAGGTCGGCCGTCCAGTGCAGCAGCGGCGGGTCCGCGACCCCCATGGCGCCGCCGATCTCCCGCACCCGCAGCAGCGTCCCCACCGCGTCGGCCGCGCCCTGGAGCGAGCCCTCGAAGAGGGCCGTCTGCGCCTGCGCGGCCAGCGCGCGCAGCAGGAAGAGGCGGTCGCCGTCCGCCTCGGAGGCGCGCACGGCATCCGCGGCGAGCGGCCTCGCCTCCTCGGCCGGCGCGCCCACGGACGCGGCCAGCGCGCGGGCGTACAGGGCGGGCGCCGACACGAGGCCGGCCTCGGCGGCGGCGCGGGCGCAGCGCTGCGCGTCCCGCAGGGCCGCGCGGCAGTCACCCGCGCGCACCTGGATCCTGACCAGCGCGAGCAGGGTCGCCACATGGTCCTCGACGCTGGTGTACTCGGCGCCGTCCCGCCCGCTCCCGCCCTCGTCGCGCAGGAGCGGGCCGAGCTGGGAGCGTGCCCGGGCCACCTGGTCGTCGTCGAGCGTGAGCATGGCGCGCATGCGGACCATGCCGCGGCGGCGCGGGTCGCCCTCGCGCACCGCGAGGTCGAGCGCCCGGTCCAGCGTGGCCCTCGCCGCGTCGGTCCTGCCGGTGAGCGAGTGGACCCGGGCCAGCGTCGTCAGGGCGCTCAGCCCGGTGACCGGGTCGGCGGCGACCGCGTCGCCGGCGGTGGCGCACAAGGCGTGCCGTTCGGCCTCCGCGGGGTCGCCGAGCACCAGGCTGCGCAGCGCCGCCCAGTGGTGCAGCCGCGCGGTGAGCACACCGTCGCCCGCCGCGTCCCGGAAACCGCCGGACAGCACGTCCTGGAGGCCTTCGAGCGCCTGTCCCGCGTTGCGCAGCAGCACGATCCTGGCCGCGACCCGCAGGCGCGGCGAGGACGACGAGCGCAGCACCGCGCGGGCCAGCTGCGCGCACTGGTCGCGGCGCCCCGCGTCACAGGCGTACTCGGCGGCCCGCAGGCGGCGCGCGTCGCGGGCGCCGGTTTCCGAGGGGGTGCGGTCGGCGGCCAGTCTGGCCAGTTCCGCGGCGTCGTCGAGGGCGCCCTGCGCGTGAGCGGTCTCCGCCGCGGCCAGCACCGCGGCCGCGACCTTCTCGTTCTCGTAGGGGTGTGCGAGCGCCAGGTGCCGGGCGCCGCGCCGCCGGTCCGTGACGGCGTCCGCGAGCAGCGCGTGCGCCGCGCGGCGCTCCCGGGTCGGCGCGTCCGCGTAGAGCGAGGCCCGCAGCAGCGGATGCGTGAAGACCACGGCACCGTCCGCGCCCAGGGCCACCACACCGGCTTTCTCCGCCGCGCCGAGGTGGGCTTCGGCCTCGGCAATCCCGGCGGCCCGCAGGAGCGTGAGGTCGGGGCGCGAGGCTGCGCAGCACACCAGCAGCGTGCGCAGGGCGGCGGCGGGCAACTCCCTGGCGCCCGTAAGGGTCGACGCGCGTAGCCTGACGGGAACGCGGGGGCTTCCGTCCGCGTCGAGCGCCCCTTCGAGCCGTGCCCCCTGGGCCAGTTCGCGAGCGTAGCCCGGGTTGCCCGCGGCGAGCCGCCGTACGACCCGGAGCGCCTGCGGCGGCAGGGGCTCGCCGCCCGCCGCGGCGAGCAGCGCGGCGATGTCGTCGTCGGGCAGCGGCGGCAGCGGGATCTCGGCGGTGCCCGGCGGGCAGCACCAGGGGCGGGCCGGCTGGCCGCCCGGGGCCACCCGCTCGGCCGCGAGGACCCGCAGCGCGCTGCCGCGCAGCCGGCGCGCGGCGAACGACAGCACGTCCGCGCTCTGCTCGTCCAGCCAGTGCAGCCCGTCGAGCACGAGGAGCGCGGGCCCGTCCTGGGCGAACAGGGCGAGCGCCTCGGTCACGGCCATCCGCAGCGCCAGCCTGTCGCGCTCCTCGACGGTCACCCGGCAGTGCAAAAGCACCTGGCGCAGCACCCGGGCACGCTCGGGCGGCAGCGCGTCGAAGACCTCGCCGGGGAGCTGGCCGAACAGGTCGACGAGGCCGACGTACGGCAGCCCCGTGTCCTCCTCGGCGGGCGTGCAGGAGAGCACGGGCGCGCCGTCCGGCGCGAACCGGGCGGCCAGGGTCGCCACGAGCGTCGTCCTGCCGCTGCCCGTGGGCCCGTACAGCAGGACGCCGCGGCCCCCGCGCAGCGCGACGTCCGCGGCGCCCAGGGGTGCCTGCTGGCCGCGCAGCAGGAGCGGAGGGCGGGACTCCGCCCGGTATGCGGTCTCCCGCCGGGAAAGGAGATCTCGCACGCTGACGGACCACCCTTTCGTTCGCGGTACTTCGCGGTGCTGCGGACCTCGCTGCCGCGGCCCGTACGCGTGCTCATGACAGGACGACATCGACGCCCTGTCAAGAGCCGTCCCGGCGCCGCGTGCCGCCCGCCCGGCACGGTCGCCGGACCCCGGCGAGGGGGCCGCGCGGTGGCGCGCGCCCCCGCTCCTGCCTGCGCGGACCGGCGTCGCCCGCCGACGCGCCCCGGCCGGCGCCGCCGCCCGCGAGCGCGCCGGATCAGCGCGGAAGATCGAACCGGCTCATGGGTGACTCTCTAAGCCGCCTTTGCGTCGGCTTTGCCTTCTGTTGGCTCGAAAGGCCAGGGTGGCCGGGCTTGGTCCGTACCTGCTTGCCAAGGTGAGCCGGGAGCCGGGAGCGCGGGGAGGGGGCGGGAGCCTGGGGCCCCGGGGCCAGGGCTCGGGGCTCGGGGCGTCCTGGGCCGACGGGCGAGGGCCCGGACCGCCGCGCCCGCCCGCGCGGCCGGGCGCGGTGTCACAGGCGTCTGGTAGGTATGGGGCTGTGAGCAGCGGCGACGAGCGGGAGCAGGGGACCGAGGGGGAGCAGCTCGCGCTGATCAGGGAGACCGTGCGCGAGGCGAAGGCGCCCCGCGCCAAGCCGCGCACCTGGCGCGGCGCCGCGCTCGCGGAGCGGCTGCCGGTCGCGCGCGTCGTGGTCAACAAGGGCGTACTCCACCTCGACCAGTTCTTCGACTACGCGGTCCCCGCCGAACTCGACGCGGACGCGCAGCCCGGCGTGCGGGTGCGCGTGCGGTTCGGCGCGGGCGCGCGCTCCGTGCGCGGCGGGCGGCGCGAGGGCGGGCGCCTCATCGACGGCTTCCTCGTCGAGCGGCGCGCCACCTCCGACTACGCGGGCCCCCTCGCCGCGCTCGCCGACGTCGTCTCGCCCGAGCGCGTGCTCAGCGACGAGCTGCTGCGGCTCGCGCGCGCCGTCGCCGACCGCTACGCGGGCTCGCTCGCCGACGTGCTCCAGCTCGCCGTGCCCCCGCGCAGCGCCCGCGCCGAGGGCAGGCCGTCGCCCGAGCCCGCGCCGCCGCCCCCCGCACCGGACCCCGGCACCTGGGAGCGGTACGAGACGGGGCCCGCGTTCCTCGAAGCGCTCGCCGCGGGCGGCGCGCCCCGCGCCGTGTGGAGCGCGCTGCCAGGACCGCACTGGGCCGCGGAGCTGGCCCGCGCCGTCGCCGCGACGCTCGCCTCGGGGCGCGGCGCCCTCGTCGTCGTGCCGGACGGCAGGGCCTCCGCGCGGGTGGACACGGCCCTCACCGAGATCCTGGGGGAGGGCAGCCACGCGCTGCTCACGGCGGAGGCGGGGCCCGAGAAGCGCTATCGCGAGTGGCTTGCCGTGCGCCGCGGCTCCGTACGGGCCGTGGTCGGCACCCGGGCCGCGATGTTCGCGCCCGTGCGCGACCTGGGGCTCGTCGCGCTCTGGGACGACGGCGACGGCAGCCACAGCGAGCAGCACGCGCCGCAGCCGCACGCGCGCGAGGTGCTGCTGCTCCGCGCCCGGCAGGACCGTACGGCGTTCCTGCTGGGCGGTACGGGCTGCACCGTCGAGGCCGCGCAGCTCGTCGCCACCGGCTGGGCCGCGCCCCTCGCCGCCCCCCGCGAGCAGGTGCGGGCCGCGGCGCCCCTGGTCCGCACGGTCGGCGACGCCGAACTCGCCCGCGACGAGGCGGCGCGCGCCGCCCGGCTCCCCAGCCTCGCCTGGCAGACCGTCAGGGACGCCCTGGCCTCCGGGCCCGTGCTGGTGCAGGTGCCGCGCCGCGGATACGTGCCGCGGCTCGCCTGCGAGCGCTGCCGCACCCCCGCGCGGTGCGCGCGCTGCGCGGGGCCCGTCGAGGCGGCAGGGGCGCACGAGCTGCGCTGCGCGTGGTGCGGCAGGGCGGCCCAGGACTGGCACTGCCCCGAGTGCGGCAGCCCCAGGCTGCGGGCCCGGGTCGTCGGTGCCGGGCGGACGGCCGAGGAGCTGGGCCGGGCCTTCCCCGCCGTGCCGGTGCGCACCTCGGGCCGGGACCACGTGCTCGACGCGGTGCCGGGCCGCCCCGCGCTCGTCGTCAGCACGCCAGGCGCGGAACCCGTCGCCGAGGGGGGATACGCCGCGGCCCTGCTGCTCGACGGCTGGGCCATGGTGTCGAGGCCCGACCTGCGGGCCGGGGAGGAGGCCCTGCGGCGCTGGCTCCAGGCGGCCTCACTGGTGCGCGGCCAGACGGAGGGCGGCAGGGTCGTCGTGGTGGCCGAGCCGACGCTGCGCCCCGTGCAGGCGCTGGTCCGCTGGGACCCGGTGGGGCACGCGCGCCGGGAGCTGGCTGAGCGCGCGGAGCTCGGCTTCCCGCCGGTGTCGCGGATGGCGTCGGTGACGGGCCCCCCGGAGGCCGTGGCCGCGTTCGTCGCGAGCACCCGACTGCCGGGGGACGCCGAGGTGTTGGGGCCCGTGCCGGTGCGCAGCGCCCCCAGGGGCGCGCCCCGGCGCGGTGACGCGCCCCCGGACGAGCGCTGGGAGCGTGTGCTGCTCCGGGTGCCCCCGGGCAGCGGCGCCGCGCTGGCCGCCGCGCTCAAGGAGGCCCAGGCCGCCCGGCTGGCGCGCGGCGCCGCCGCACCGGCGGTGCGGGTGCGGATCGACCCGCCCGACATCGGCTGACGCCGCACGCGTGGGGGTTTCGGCGGGGATGCCCCGGCCGGACGGCGCGGCCCCGGGGCGGCGTCGTTCTGGGCCCCGCCGGCCCTGGGGTTTTCGAGCAGGGCACTGCTCCGGCCCCGGGTCTTCGAGCAGGGCGGGCCCCTCCGGCCTCGGGCGCAGGCTCGGACGGCCGGCCCCCGGCGCCGACTCGGGCGGGCCCGTCCGGCCCAGGCGCCCGACGGGCCCGCGCACCGCTTCGGGCCGCCGACTGCCGGCACCGGTCGCCCGGTCGCCGCGCGGACCGGCTCGGGCGGTCGGTGGCCGAGCAGGTCCGCGCGGTGCGGCACCCGGGCGGTGCGGCACCCGGTCCGCACGGTGCGGCGGTGTGCGCCAAGGAGCCCGGTCCGCGCGGTGCGGCGTGCGGTGCGGCACCCGTCCGCGCGCCGGGGACGGTGAAGGCGGCCACGGCCGACGCTCGGTCGCGCGTGCCCGGATCCCGCCCGCGGGTCCGGGGTGCGTACCTGGGCCCGCGGGTCCGGGGTGCGTACCCGGGCCACATCGCCCGCTCCGTGCCGCGCCGCGCGCCAGGCCAAGGCGGCCGGGCCGTTCCGGGCCGCGCCGCGAGTTCGGCGAGGCGGCCGTTCCGGGCCGCGCCGTCAGCTGCCGCGCGGGCTCGGGAAGACCGGCGGCCGCTGCTCCTCGTGGAGTTCGCGCTCCTCGTGGGGGTCACGGTGGCCGTCACGCGCCTCGCGCGGCTCGGCCCCGGGCTGCGGCGGCATCGAACGGGCCGCGGGCACCGACGGCAGGGCGCCCGTCGCGGGCAGCTGCCTGCGCGGCGCCGCGGCGTCCGCCGCCTCCACGGCCCCCGGGCGCGGCGTCGTGCGCCGGGCCCCGTAACGGCGGTGCACCGCCTGTTTGGTGACGCCGAGTGCGGAACCGACGGCGTCCCAGGAGAAGCCGAGCGAGCGGTCGAAGTCCACCGCGGCCGTCACGAGGGTCTCGACGCTGTCGCGCAGCTCCTGCGCGAGCCGTACGGTCGGGGCGGGCGCGCGCCCGTAGACGACGAAGCCCGTGGAGGGGCCCGTCCGCCGGGGCCGGTAGACATTGCCCAACTGGGCGGTGAGGGTGCGCAGCGCGTCCACCTGGCGGCGGACGCGCTCGATGTCCCGCACCAACATGTGCAGACTTGCACGGGCCTGTGCGTCGTGGGTTGCGTGGTCGGCCATGGACGAGCCTCTCGGACCGGCGTGGAATGAGGAATCGGGCCGTACCGGTGCGGCCCGATGTGGTCAATCTCTCTTGACAACGCGGCACCTGGGCTGTGGTCACGCTGCGGGGGCGTAGGGGCATATGCGTGGGGCGCGTGGGTGGCCGCGCGCCCCACGGGGCGCCGGTGGGGCGGCCGTGCCGCGGGCGCCATAAACTGGTGCGCTCCCGCGGACCCGTGGCACGGGCAGCGCCGCGCCCGTACGCCACCGCCCCCTTCCGAGAGGCAGCACGCCACCGATGAAGCTCGTCTTCGCAGGGACCCCCGAGGTCGCCGTACCCGCTCTCGACGCCCTCATCGCCTCGGAGCGCCACGAGGTCGCCGCCGTGGTGACCCGGCCCGACGCGCCCGCGGGCCGCGGCCGCAGGCTCGTCGCGAGCCCCGTCGCGGAGCGCGCGGAGGAGGCGGGCATCGAGATCCTGCGCCCCGCGAAACCCCGCGACGAGGAGTTCCTCGCGCGCCTGCGGGAGATCGGCCCCGACTGCTGCCCCGTCGTCGCGTACGGGGCGCTGCTGCCGCGGGTCGCCCTGGACGTGCCGGCACACGGTTGGGTGAACCTCCACTTCTCACTGCTGCCCGCGTGGCGCGGCGCCGCGCCCGTGCAGCACGCGGTGATGGCGGGCGACGAGGTGACGGGCGCGAGCACGTTCCAGATCGAGGAGGGGCTCGACTCCGGCCCGGTCTACGGCGTGCTCACCGAGACCGTGCGCCCCACCGACACCAGCGGCGACCTGCTGACCCGGCTCGCGCTCGCGGGCGCGGGGCTGCTCGTCGCCACGATGGACGGCATCGAGGACGGAACGCTCAAGCCCGTGCCGCAGCCCGCGGAGGGCGTCACCCTCGCGCCCAAGCTGACCGTCGAGGACGCCCGGGTCGACTGGACGGCGCCCGCGCTGCGCGTGGACCGCGTCGTGCGCGCCTGCACCCCGGCGCCCGGTGCGTGGACCCTGTTCAGGGGCGAGCGGTTGAAGCTGGTCCACCTGGCGCCCGCGCCCGACCGCACCGACCTGGCGCCCGGCGCGCTCGCGGCCGGCAAGAACACCGTGCACGTCGGCACCGGCTCGACCGCGGTCGAACTCCTGTGGGTGCAGCCCCAGGGCAAGAAGCCGATGCGCGCCGCCGACTGGGCCCGCGGCGTCCGCATCGCCCCCGGCGAACACCTCGGCGAGACCCCGGCCGCCTGACCCCGCGCCCGGCCCGCGGACGCGCGCCGCCCCGGGCCCCGCACGGGGCGCGCAGACCCCCGCACACCGCCCGCACGGCGCCGCCGAAGCCCGCGTACGCTGGGACGCGAGGACCCGCGGCGCGGGCGAGCCGCCCTGGCAGCGCCGTCGGTCCCGGGCCCGGTGGCCGCGGACGGCCGGGTATCCGTGAGCCGCGGTCCGCGCCCGCCAACCCCGTACCTCCGGAGCACCTTTGAACGACCAGGCCCCTCGGGCCCGCAGGCAGCCGCACACGCCGGGCGGGGGACGCCGCACCGGCAAGCCGTACCGGCGACCCAAGAAGGACCCCGCGCGCAGCCTCGCCTTCGAGGCGCTGCGCGCGGTCGACGAGCGCGACGCGTACGCGAACCTCGTCCTGCCGCCGCTGCTCGGCAAGGCCCGCGAGCAGCCCGGGTTCGACGCGCGCGACGCCGCGCTCGCCACCGAGCTGGTCTACGGGACGCTGCGCAGGCAGGGCACGTACGACGCCGTCATCTCCGCCTGTGTCGACCGGCCGCTGCGCGAGGTCGACCCGCCGGTGCTCGACGTGCTCTCGCTCGGCACGCACCAGCTCCTCGGCATGCGCATCCCCACCCACGCCGCCGTCTCCGCGACCGTGGAGCTGGCCCGGGTGGTGCTCGGCGACGGCCGTGCCAAATTCGTCAACGCCGTGCTGCGCAAGATCTCCTCCGACGACCTGGACACCTGGCTCGCCCGGGTCGCGCCGCCGTACGACGACGACCCGGAGGACCACCTCGCCGTCGTGCACGCGCACCCGCGCTGGGTGGTCTCGGCGCTGTGGGACGCGCTCGGCGGCGGCCGCGCCGGGATCGAGGACCTGCTCGCCGCGGACAACGAGCGGCCCGAGGTGACGCTGGTCGCCAGGCCCGGCCGGTCCACCACCGGCGAGCTGCTCGACGCGGTCGGTGACGAGGGCGGCCTGCCGGGCCGCTGGTCGCCGTACGCGGTCAGGCTCGCCGAGGGCGGCGAGCCCGGCGCGCTCCAGGCCGTGAAGGACTCCCGCGCGGGCGTCCAGGACGAGGGCAGTCAGCTCGTCGCGCTCGCCCTCGCGCAGGCGCCCCTCGAAGGCCCCGACGCCCGCTGGCTCGACGGCTGCGCAGGGCCAGGCGGCAAGGCGGCGCTGCTCGCCGCGCTCGCCGCCGAGCGCGGGGCCGCGCTCCTCGCGGCCGAGAAGCAGCCGCACCGCGCACGCCTCGTGGAGCGCGCCCTCGCGGGCAACCCCGGACCCACCCAGGTCGTCACGGCGGACGGCACCAGGCCGCCGTGGCGCGAGGGCGCCTTCGACCGGGTGCTCGTCGACGTCCCCTGCTCGGGGCTCGGCGCGCTGCGCCGCAGGCCCGAGGCGCGCTGGCGCCGCCGCCCTGACGATTTGAAGGGCTTCGCGCCGCTCCAGCGCGGCCTGCTGCGCGAAGCGCTGCGGTCCGTGCGGGTCGGCGGCGTCGTCGGCTACGCGACCTGCTCGCCGCACCTCGCGGAGACCCGCGTCGTGGTGGACGACGTGCTGCGCGAGGGCCGCACCGGGGCCGAGCTGATCGACGCGCGCCCGCTGCTGCCCGGGGTCCCGGCCCTCGGCGAGGGCCCGGACATCCAGCTCTGGCCGCACCTGCACGGCACGGACGCCATGTACCTCGCGCTGCTGCGCCGCACGTCCTGACCCGCGCCGCCCCCCCCACCTCGCCCGCCCTTCGCCCGGCAGGCGCCGCGCGCGTCTCGTGGGAAGGACCGGCCTCCCAGCCCGGCAGGGCCGGTCCTTCCGACGCCCGCCTCCTTCGGACGGGGGCACGCACCCCACCGCAGCGGTGACCGGGGTGTCGTGTCGGCCTGCGGCCCGGGACGGCGCGCCCGCCGCGGTCGTCTGCGATGTCAGAAGGCCACCGCCGCCGCGGCTACTGTGACGGCGAGCACCGCGAGCCAGGTCCTGCGCATGGTCGTTCTCTCGCTCCGAGAGGGCAGTGGGTGTCGGCTCGCCGGGCGTCACCCCCCGTGGGCAAGGCCGAAAGGACAGCCGCCGCCGCCCGCTTGCGCCGCCCGCGCAGCAGCACGACGACGAGCGCGAAGACGTGGAGCACGGCTTCCAGACCCGGCAGGTCGGCGGTCGCCTCCGAGGGGACATGTCCGGTGCGGCGGACGGTGCCGGCGGGCTCACCGTCCTGGCCGAGCCTCGTGTGGTCCGTACCGAAACGTGGACCGGGGCAGGAACGGCCCCCGGTCCGTGGGAGGCTTGGGCCATGGCACAGATCAACCCCAGCATCCTGTCCGCCGACTTCTCCCGGCTCGCCGAGGAGGCCAAGGCCGTCGACGGTGCCGACTGGCTGCACGTCGACGTGATGGACAACCACTTCGTGCCCAACCTGACCCTGGGCGTCCCCGTGGTGGAGGCGCTGGGCAAGGCCACGAGCACCCCGCTCGACTGCCATCTCATGATCGAGCAGCCGGACCGGTGGGCGCCGCAGTACGTCGAGGCGGGCGCGGGGTCCGTGACGTTCCACGCGGAGGCCGCGGCGGCGCCGGTGCGCCTCGCGCGCGAGATCCGCGCCAAGGGCGCCCGCGCCTCGATGGCGCTCAAGCCGGCCACGCCGGTCGAGCCGTACGAGGACCTGCTGCCCGAGCTGGACATGCTGCTGATCATGACCGTGGAGCCGGGCTTCGGAGGCCAGGCGTTCCTCGACATCATGCTGCCGAAGATCCGCAGGGCGCGGCAGCTGATCGCGCGGCACGGCCTGGAACTGTGGCTCCAGGTCGACGGGGGCGTCTCCGCCGACACCGTCGAGCGCTGCGCGGACGCCGGGGCGGACGTGTTCGTCGCGGGCTCCGCGGTCTACGGGGCTGACGACCCCGCGGCCGCGGTGCGGATGCTGCGCCACCAGGCCGACGAGGCCACCGCCAGGGCGTCCTGGTCCTGCGGCCACTGAGCGCGGCGGGGCGGCGGCGCGGGGCCGCGCGGGCGAGGCGGCCGTGCGGCCGGTGCGCCACGGTCAAGTGAACGGGGCCCGACAGGGCTGATCGACTACCGACGTATCTGACAGGATGAACGGCGAGTCCTGAGGGTGCGCAGAGTGAAGGAGAACGCGGTGCCTGGAATCTCGGCGGGGCGGCCGGCCCTGCGCATGGGACCCGCGGAGCTGGTACAGGCGGCGGCCATGGCGCGCCGGTTCTACCTGGAGGGCAAGTCCAAGATCCAGATCGCCGAGGAGTTCGGCGTGAGCCGCTTCAAGGTGGCCAGGGTCCTGGAGACCGCCCTCGAACGCGACCTGGTGCGGATCGAGATCCGCGTGCCCGCCGAGCTGGACGCGGAGCGCTCCGACGCGCTGCGGGCCCGCTACGGCCTGCGGCACGCGGTGGTGGTGGAGTCGCCGGCGGACGGCGCCGACGAGTCGCCCGACCCGGAGAACCTCGGCGAGGTCGCAGCCGACCTGCTGGGCGAGCTGGTCACCGAGGGCGACGTGCTGGGCCTCGCCTGGGGCCGCTCCACGATCCACATGGCGGCGGCGCTCGACCGCCTTCCGCCGTGCACGGTCGTCCAGCTGACCGGCGTGTACGACGCGGGCACGGCCGAGCGCGGCTCCGTGGAGGCCGTACGCCGCGCCGCGCAGGTCTCCGGCGGCGAGGCGCACCCCATCTACGCGCCGATGCTGCTGCCCGACCCGGCGACGGCGTCCGCGCTGCGCAACCAGCCGGGCATCGCCCGCGCCTTCGACTACTTCGACAAGGTGACCGTCGCCGCCGTGTCCATCGGCTCCTGGGAGGCGGGCATCTCGACGGTGCACGACATGCTCCCCGAGGAGGAGCGGGCGCACTACTCCTCGCTCGGCGTCGCCGCCGAGATGTCGGCGCACCTCTTCGACGCAGAGGGCCGCAGGGTCGGCAGGGACCTCGGCGAGCGGTGCATCACCGTGGAGGCCGACCGGCTGCGCCGCATCCCCGAGGTGGTCGCGATCGCGGGCGGGCGGCGCAAGTCCGAGGCGATCGGCGCGGTGCTGCGCTCCGGGCTCGTCACCAGCCTGGTCACGGACACCGTCGCCGCGGACTTCCTGCTCAAGGACTTCACCCCGGCGCCCCGCCCCGCCCTGGAGCGCGCCGACCCGGACGGGGACTGACCCGCCCGCCCACGCCAGGGCCCGTGGACCGCTCCACACCCGCCCGGCGGCCCCGCGCCTTGGAGGTTCCTCCAGGCGCGCCCCCGCCGGGCTGGACGTTTCTCCGCGCCCGTGGCGAGGCAGGACCCGGTCAGCACGTGGGAGAATGAAGTACGTGCGTCTGCCGCCGGGCCCATCGACCGGCGGCCAGCTCCGAGCGACTGGGATGTTCCGTACGTGCGTTTCCTCAACGATCTTGTGCCGTCGTACGACCTGACCTACGACGACGTCTTCATGGTCCCGAGCCGGTCGGCCGTCGGTTCCCGGCAGGGCGTGGACCTCTCCTCGCCCGACGGCACCGGCACCACGATCCCGCTGGTCGTGGCCAACATGACCGCCATCGCGGGCCGCCGCATGGCGGAGACCGTGGCCCGGCGCGGCGGCCTCGTGGTCATCCCGCAGGACATCCCGCTCGACGTGGTCGCGGACGTCACATCCTGGGTGAAGACTCGCGACCTGGTCTTCGACACGCCCATCACGCTGCGGCCGACGCAGACCGTGGACGAGGCGCTCGCGCTGCTGCCGAAGCGCGCGCACGGCGCCGGCATCGTGGTCGACGACAAGCGGCGGCCCATCGGCATCGTCACCGAGCACGACCTCGGCGGCGTCGACCGCTTCACGCAGCTGTCCGTGGTGATGTCGCGGGAGCTGCTCGTGCTCTCCGCCGACACGGACCCGCGCGAGGCGTTCACCGTCCTCGACGGCGCCCACCGCAAGCTCGCGCCGGCGGTCGACGCCGAAGGGCGACTGGTGGGCATCCTGACCCGCAAGGGCGCCCTGCGCGCCACGCTCTACACGCCCGCGACCGACGCGCGGGGACGGCTGCGGATCGCCGCGGCCGTCGGCGTCAACGGCGATGTCGCGGGCAAGGCCGCGCAGCTCCTCGACGCCGGGATCGACACGCTCGTCGTGGACACCGCGCACGGCCACCAGGAGTCCATGATCTCCGCGGTCCGCGCCATCCGCGGCCTGTCCCCGAGCGTCCCCGTCGTCGCGGGCAACGTCGTCTCGGCGGCGGGCGTGCGCGACCTGGTCGAGGCGGGCGCCGACATCGTCAAGGTCGGCGTGGGCCCCGGCGCGATGTGCACCACCCGGATGATGACCGGCGTCGGCAGGCCGCAGTTCTCCGCCGTCCTCGAATGCGCGGCGGAGGCCGCGAAGCACGGCAGGCACGTCTGGGCGGACGGCGGCGTCCGCCACCCGCGCGACGTGGCGATGGCGCTCGCCGCCGGGGCGTCCAACGTGATGATCGGCTCCTGGTTCGCCGGTACGTACGAGTCGCCGGGCGACCTCCAGCAGTCCGCGGACGGACGCCTGTACAAGGAGTCCTTCGGCATGGCGTCGGCCCGCGCGGTGCGCAACCGCACCAGCGAGGAGTCCGCCTACGACCGCGCGCGCAAGGGGCTGTTCGAGGAGGGCATCTCCACGTCGCGGATGTTCCTCGACCCGGCGCGGCCCGGCGTGGAGGACCTGATCGACTCGATCGTCGCCGGGGTCCGCTCGTCCTGCACCTACGCGGGCGCCGCGTCGCTCGCCGAGTTCGCCGAGCGCGCGATCGTCGGGGTGCAGAGCGCGGCGGGCTACGCGGAGGGCAAGCCGCTGTCGTCCAGCTGGACCTGACGCCCGTTCACGGTGCGCCGGCGGCCCGGGAGGACAACGGGCCCCGGCGCACCGGCATATGCGTTCTTCTCCGCTGTCCTGCGGTTCTTCGGCCGTGCCGAACATTCCCAGGAATTCGCAGGCATGACGCCGCCCGCACCGGGTACACGCCACCCACTGAACCATGGATCCAAGGGGAGGGCGATGTGACGACGACGGCCAGTGCGGTCCCGTACGAACGTACCGAGCACGCAGACGGCGGAGCGGGTCCCGAGGACCACGGGCTCCCCGACGGGTACGGACCCGCGGCCCTTGTCGGCGCCCCCTACGGCCTGCCGCAGGTCGAGTCGCCCTCCGAGGTGGCGCCCAAGGACGCGCGGGAGCTGTCCCGGCTGTTCTTCGCCCGGCTCGCCGAGGTCGAGGAGGGCACGGCCGCGTACCAGTACGCGCGCAACACGCTGATCGAACTGAACCTGGCGCTGGTGCGGTACGCGGCCACCAGGTTCCGCAACAGGGCCGACCAGATGGAGGACATCGTCCAGGTCGGCACGATCGGCCTGATCAAGGCGATCGACCGCTTCGAACTCAGCCGCGAGGTCGAGTTCGCGACCTTCGCGGTGCCGTACATCATCGGCGAGATCAAGCGGTTCTTCCGGGACACCAGTTGGGCCGTGCACGTGCCGCGCCGCCTCCAGGAGCTGAGGATCGACCTGGCGAAGGCCAGCGACGAGCTCGCGCAGCGGCTCGACCGCACGCCCACCACCGCCGAGCTCGCCGAGCACCTGCGCATCGACGAGGACGAGGTCATAGAGGGCATCGTCGCGAGCAACGGCTACACGGCCGGCTCCATCGACATGCCCGCCGACGACTCGGCGGAGACCGTGACCCCGCTCGCCGACCGGCTCGGCGAGCTGGACGCGGGCCTGGAGATCGCGGAGAACGTCCAGGCGCTCAAGCCGCTGATCCAGTCGCTCGACGAGCGGGAGCGCAGGCTGCTGCGCATGCGCTTCGGCGAGGAGATGACCCAGTCGGAGATCGGCGAGGTGCTCGGCGTCTCCCAGATGCACGTCTCCCGCCTGCTTGCCCGCGTCACCAACCGGCTGCGCAAGGGCCTGCTGGCGGAGGGCTGAGCCCCGGCGCGCCCGGCCCTGCGGCCGGGCGCGCGCCCGCAGCGGGGAGGCGCGCGGCCCGCGTGGTCTACTGCACCGGTGTGACTGAACGAGCTGGACGAACGCATCCTGCACGCCCTCGCGGACGGCGCCCGCCGCTCCTACGCGGACATCGGCGCCCTCGTCGGCCTCTCCGCCCCCGCCGTGAAACGGCGCGTGGACCGGCTGCGCGCCGAGGGCGCGGTGACCGGCTTCACCGTACGGGTCGCCCCCACCGCCCTCGGCTGGCGCACCGAGGGGTTCACCGAGATCTACTGCGGCCGCAACACCTCGCCCGACGACATGCCCCTCTTTTCAATGAGGCTCTCGAACGCTTCCCCGAGGTCGTCGCCGCGTCCACCGTCACCGGCGACGCCGACGCGGTCGCCCAGGTCTTCGCCGCCGACATGCGCCACTTCGAAGAGGTACCCGAACGCATCGCGAGCGAGCCGTACGTCGAGCGCACCAAGTGCGTCCTCGTCCTCTCGCCGCTGCTGAGCCGCTCCACGGCGGGCGCCCCGCAGTGGCCGGGGCCCCGCTCCTGACCACCCTCTGCTCGGCGGCGTGCACCGATCCGCCGCCGAGCGGCCCGTACACGCACGAATCGCCCCTGGGGACGCCACGGTGGCGTCTTGTCGCCGCGCCGCGGCTGACCGTACTGTCTCCAAGGGGCCCGGCGCGCCCGGCCGCAGCCCCCCGCCCCCGTCCGACCGCCTGTGACCTGCGAGGACCGCGCCATGTCCGCACTGCGTACCGCTCTGCTCCAGAGCTCGGGGCAGCCCGGTTCCCCGGCCGCGAACCTGCGGGCGCTCGACGCGGCGGCGGCTCGCGCCGCCGCCGCCGGCGCCCGGCTGCTGGTCTGCCCGGAGATGTTCCTCACCGGCTACGCCATCGGCGACGACGTGGCGCGCCTCGCCGAGCCCGCCGGGGGCCCGGCGGCGGAGGCGGTCGCCGCGACGGCCCGCGGGCACGGCCTCGCGGTGCTGTACGGCTACCCCGAGCGCGACGGGCCCCGCGTCTTCAACAGCGCCCAGCTCATCGCCGCGGACGGCACCAGGGCCGCGGGCTACCGCAAGACGCACCTGTTCGGCGCGTTCGAGCGTGAGCACTTCACGCCGGGGGAGCAGCCGGTGGTCCAGGCGGACCTCGACGGGCTCCGCGTCGGCATCATGATCTGCTACGACGTCGAGTTCCCCGAGAACGTCAGGGCGCACGCCCTGGCCGGCACCGACCTGCTGCTCGTGCCCACCGCGCAGATGCACCCCTTCGAGTTCGTCGCCGAATCCGTCGTGCCCGTCAGGGCGTTCGAGAACCAGCTCTATGTCGCGTACGTCAACAGGACAGGGCTCGAAGGCCAGTTCGACTTCGTCGGGCTGAGCTGCCTGGCCGGGCCCGACGGCACGGCCAGGGCCCGTGCGGGCCGCGGCGAGGAACTGCTCGTCGCGGACGTCGACCCGGAGCTGCTCGCGGCGTCGCGCCGGGCCAACCCGTACCTCGAAGACCGGCGGCCCGGTCTTTACCCCGGCCCGCACGCCGCGCACCCCGCCGGCTGACCCGCGGCCGCCCGGCCCCCGCCCCGAAGAACCCCGCGCCACCTCACAACCCAGGAGCATCGCGCCATGACGTCCACGGTGCCCACCGCCGTATCGCACGCCGAGACCCGGCCGGGGCAGCGGCCCCTCACCATGTCGGGCCCGGACTTCCCCTACGCCTACGACGACTACCTCGCGCACCCCGCGGGCCTCGGCCAGGTGCCCGCCACCGAGCACGGCACCGAGGTCGCCGTCATCGGCGGCGGCCTCTCCGGCATCGTCACGGCGTACGAGCTGATGAAGACCGGGCTGCGGCCCGTGCTGTACGAGGCGGACCGGATCGGCGGGCGGCTGCGCACCGTCGGCTTCGACGGCTGCGACCCGCGCCTCACGGCCGAACTCGGCGCCATGCGCTTCCCGCCGTCGTCCACCGCACTGCGGCACTACATCGACCTGGCGGGCCTGGAGACCGAGCCGTTCCCCAACCCGCTGGCGCCCGGCACCCCTTCGACCGTGGTCGACCTCAAGGGCGTGCCGCACTACGCCCGTACGATCGCCGACCTGCCGCAGGTGTACCGGGACGTGATGGACGCGTGGCACACCTGCCTGGAGGAGGGCGCCGACTTCTCCGCCATGCAGCGCGCGCTGCGCGAGCGCGACGTCCCCGCGATCCGGGCGATCTGGTCGCGGCTCGTGCGGGAGCTGGACGACCAGACGTTCTACGGCTTCCTCTGCGACTCGCCCGCCTTCGCCTCCTTCAGGCACCGGGAGATCTTCGGCCAGGTCGGCTTCGGCACGGGCGGCTGGGACACCGACTTCCCCAACTCCATCCTGGAGATCCTCCGGGTCGTCTACACGGAGGCCGACGACGACCACCGGGGCATCGTCGGCGGCAGCCGGCAACTCCCCGAGCGGCTGTGGGAGCGGGCGCCGGACAAGATCACGCACTGGGCGCAGGGCACCTCCCTCGCGTCGCTCCACGACGGCACCCCGCTGCCCGCGGTGACCGGGCTGCGGCGCACGGCGGGCGGCGGCATCACCGTCACCGACGCCTCGGGCGCCATCCGCACCTACCGCGCCGCCGTCTTCACCGCGCAGTCCTGGATGCTGCTCTCCAAGATCGCCTGCGACGAGGGCCTCTTCCCGATCGACCACTGGACGGCGATCGAGCGGACCCACTACATGGAGTCGAGCAAGCTGTTCGTCCCCGTCGACCGGCCGTTCTGGCTCGACCGCGATCCGCGCACCGGCCGCGACACGATGTCGATGACGCTCACGGACCGGATGACCCGCGGCACCTACCTGCTCGGCAGCGACCCGGGCGCGCCCGCCGTCATCTGCCTCTCCTACACCTGGTGCGACGACAGCCTGAAGTGGCTGCCGCTCTCGGCGAACGAGCGCATGGAGGTCATGCTCGCCTCGCTCGGCGAGATCTACCCCGGGGTCGACATCAGACGCCATGTGATCGGCAGCCCGGTGACGGTGTCGTGGGAGAACGAGCCGTACTTCATGGGGGCGTTCAAGGCCAACCTGCCGGGCCACTACCGCTACCAGCGGCGGCTTTTCACGCACTTCATGCAGGACGCGCTGCCCGCGGACAAGCGCGGGATCTTCCTCGCGGGCGACGACATCTCGTGGACCGCGGGGTGGGCGGAGGGCGCCGTGCAGACGGCGCTCAACGCGGTGTGGGGGGTGCTGCACCACTTCGGCGGCGGCACCGACCCGTCGAACCCGGGCCCCGGCGACCTCTTCGACGAGCTCGCGCCGGTGGAGCTGCCCGAGGACTGAGGGCCGGGGCGCCCGCCGCGGCGGGGCGCCACCCGGTTCTCCGCCCGCGGAGCCGCTCATCCCTGCACGCGCCCGTGCTCCCGCCGTCACCTGCGGCTTTTCCGACAGCCGCAGGGCGGGTCGCCGAACCCCGGTGAACACCCGGCCGCTCCCACCCGTGTACGGGGGAGCAAGCATCTCGTTCCGCGCGTACCCCGCGCCTCAGGGAGGGCGACACCGTCCCATGGCACACCACACAGCCGCCGACCCCTTCAACGCCGTGGAGGAGGGCCGCAGGCACGTCCTGTGGGCCTGGCTGAACGCGACGGGCGCGGTGCACCGCGCGGTGCTTCCGCACGGCGCCCCCGCCTGGCTGATCACCGGCTACGAGGAGGCGCGTGCCGCGCTCGCCGACGCACGCTTCGCCAAGCTCGGACCCTCGTCGGGCGCGTTCGCCCGCAAGCTCCCCGAGGACGTGGCCCGGGGCATCCACAGCCACCTGCTGTACCTGAACCCGCCGGACCACACCCGGCTGCGCCGCCTGGTCACCGCCGCCTTCACCAGGCGCCGGGTGGAGCGCCTCGAACCGTACGTACGGGACCTCACCGCGAGCCTCCTCGACCGGCTCGGCGAGACGGCGGGGGAGACCGGCGAGGTCGATCTGGTGACCCGGTACGCGTATCCGCTGCCGATGGCCGTCATCGGCACGCTGCTTGGCGTCCCCGCCGGCCGGCAGGCCGACTTCCACGCCTGGACCGCGCCCCTGATGTCGCCCGAACTCGTCGGCTACGAGGCGTACGTCGCCTCGGCGGTGCCCCTCCTCGGCCTGCTGCGGGAGCTGATCGCGCGCAAGCGCGCGCACCCCGCGGACGACCTCCTCTCCGCGCTCGTGCAGGCGCGGGACGGGGGCGACCGGCTCAGCGAGGACGAACTGACCTCCATGGCCTACCTGCTGGTGCTCGCCGGCCACGAGACGACGGTGAACCTGATCACCAACACCGTCCTCGCCCTGCTCACGCACCCGGACCGGCTCGCGGCCCTGCGCCGCGACCCGGAGCCCTCCGAAGCCGCCGGCCGTGTCGTCGAGGAGGCGCTGCGCCACGACGGCTCGTCCCAGACGACCATGCCGGCGCGGACGACGGCCGACGTGCGGATCGGCGGTACGACGATCCCCGCCGGGGACCTCGTCTTCGTCTCGCTCCTCGCGGCCAACCGCGACCCCGCGCGCTTCCCCGAGCCCGACCGCTTCGACCCCGGCCGCGCCGACCGGGGCCATCTCGCCTTCGGCCACGGCATGCACCACTGCCTCGGGGCGTCCCTGGCGCGCATGGAGACCCGGGTGGCCGTCTCGGGGCTCGTCACCCGCTTCCCCGGACTGCGCCTCGCCGTCCCCCGCCGGACCCTGACCCGCACCCCCTCGGTCACCATGAACGCGCTCGACGCGCTCCCCGTCCTGCTGCGGGACGCACGCTGAGCCGCGGGCCCGGAGGGGCCGGCGCGCGTGGCGGCGCGGCCGGACCCCGGTCGTGCGGGGGAGCGGCGGGGTCAGACGCCGGCCGCGCGCACCGCCGCGTACACCTCGCGGGACACGTCGATCAGCTCGTCGCCGTCGCGGGTGCTCAGGCACAGGTCGAGCAGGATCTCGTGGACGCCGTCGACCGCGGCGTGCGCGGCCACGTCCTCGACGATCTGCGCCACGCTGCCCTGGAAGGGCTGGCGGCCCTCGCCCTCGAAGGGCTGCCGTGAGTACTGCACGTTGGCCCGCACGCACACGTCGAGCGGCCGGGTGCGGCCACGCTCGGCGGCCAGGTCCTTGACACCCTGCCAGGCGCCCGCGAGCTGCTCGGCCGTCATGCCCACCGGCATCCAGCCGTCGGCCCTGTCCACCAGGCGGCGCAGCGCGGGACCGCCGGACGCGGCGAGGTACACCGGCACGGGGCGCACCGGCTTGGGGCCGACCTCGGAGGGGGCGATCCGGCTCAGCTCGCCCTCGTACGAGACCGGGTCGGGGCCCTGCACGGCGGCGAACACGTCGAGCAGTTCGTCGAGGACCGCGCCGCGCTTCTCGAACGGCGCCACCGAGCCCGCGGCGTACTCGTCGTGGGACCAGCCGGTGCCGAGGCCCGCGACCGCGCGCCCGCCGGTCGCCGCGTCCAGCGTGGAGAACCAGCGCGCCAGCTGGAACGGCACGTGGTACGGGGCGACCAGCACGCTGGTGCCGAGCCTGGCACGCCCGGTGACCGCGGCGGCCATCGCCAGGGTCACCAGCGGGTCGGCGACGCTGCGGTACGCGTCGGGCCAGGGCAGCCCGGGGACGCCGTAGAGGCCCTGCGTCGCCGGGGTCGGGTACAGGGAGCGCTCGAAGACCCAGAGGCTCTCGTACCCGGTCTCCTCTGCGGCCCTGGCCACCGGGACCAGGTCGCGGGCGAGGCTGAACTGTTTCATCTGCGGAAGGGACAGACCGAGCTTGATCGGCATGCGCTTCTCCTTCGAAGAAGATCGAGACGCTCACCGTAGGGCATGAAGTTGATGGGTGAACAACGGGCGCGCGCGTCAGACGAGTTGGGTCGTGTCCGGGGTCCCGGCACCGGTGGGGGAAGGGGGGCGCCGGGCCCCCTGCGTCCCGTCTTCGGGCGCTCAGTTCCCGGCGTCCTGCGTCCCGTCCTTGGGCGCTCAGTTTCCCGGCATCCCGCACCCTGCCGGCGGGCTGTCAGCTTCCGGCGTCCCGCGCCCGTCCTCGGGCGCCTCAGCTTCCGGCGTCCCGCGTCCCCGCCGCCCCGTCCTTCCCGGCCGGTGCCGGGGAACCGCAGGCCCCGCCTGCGCCCCGGCCGCCGCGCCGCAGCACCCCCGCCCCGGCGAGCAGGCCCGCGGCGCACACGGTCACCAGCGCGAACGACGCCTGGAGCGAGCTCGCGTGCGCCACCCCGCCGATCACCGAGGGCGCCACGAGCCCCGAGGTGTACGTGATGGTGGCGACGCCCGCGATGGCCTGGTTCGGGTGGGGGCCGCTGCGCCCCGCCGCCGCGAAGGCCAGCGGCACCACGACCGCGACCCCCACGCCGAGCAGCGCGAACCCGGCCATGGCGAGCGCGGGGACGGGCGCGAGGACCACCAGGAGGCCGCCCGCCGTCGCGCAGGCGCCGCCCGCCCGCACCGTGCGCACCGGGCCGAACCTGTCGACCAGCCGGTCGCCCGCGATCCGGGTCACCGCCATCGTCAGTGTGAAGGCCGTGGTCGACGCGGCGGCAGGACCCGCCGACGCGCCGAGCACGTCCCTCAGGTAGACCGCCGACCAGTCGAGGCTCGCGCCCTCGCCGAACACCGCACAGAACCCGACGAGTCCGATGAGCAGCGCGGAACGCGGCGGCAGCGCGAAGCGCGGCGGCGCCTCGGCCTCCGGCGCGCTGCGCACGTCGAGCACCCAGTGGCAGGCGGCGAGGCCGGTCGCGGTCAGCGCGGCGGCGGCCAGCTCGTGCTGGACGCGGGCGTCGGCGCCGAGGTTCGCGGCGAGCGCGCCCGACGCGGAGCCGACCAGCGCCCCCGCGCTCCACATGCCGTGCAGCCCGGACATGATCGACCGTCCTGCCCGGTCCTCGGTCGCCACCCCGATGCCGTTCATCACCACGTCGGACATGCCGGACGAGGCGCCGTAGACGAACAGCGCCGCGCACAGCGTCCCCAGGTTCGGCGCGAGCGAGGGCAGCGCGAGCGACAGCGTCCAGGCCGCGAGCAGGACCCGCAGCGCGGCCCGCGCGCCGAGCCGGTGGGCCACGCGGCCCGCGAGCGGCATCGCGAGCAGCGAGCCGAGGGCGGGGAAGGCGAGCGCGAGCCCGAGTTCGCCCGCGCCGATGCCGGTGTGCTCCTGGATCCAGGGCACCCGGGTGGCGAAGCTGCCGGTGACCGCGCCGTGCGCACAGAAGACCACGGCAAGCGCGATCCTGGCCTGCCGGGTCCTGCGGGTGCTCTCGCCCGCGGCGCCGGCGAGCGCTTGCCGTGCCATACGTCCTCCACCGGAGTTCTGGGGGGTACGGGGGCCCACCGGGCGGCGCGCGGGCCGGGTGGCGCGCGGGCGCGCCGGAACGCCGACGACCGGGCGGCCGGCGCGACGTAAACTATCAGGAACCCTCCCTGATAAATAGCGCGTTCCCGCTGCCAGGCCGGTCTGGAAGGATTTCGGTATGCCCGCATCCCCGAGTACCGCGAGGGTCATCAACGACCGGCTCGCCCTGGAACACCTCCAGCGCCGGGGCCCTCTGACGGCAGGTCAGCTCAGGGAGCTGACCGGGCTCTCCCGCCCCACCGTGGCCGACCTCGTGGACCGGCTCCAGCACACAGGCCTCGTCAGGGTCGTCGGCGAGAGCGGCAGCGACCGCCGGGGCCCCAACGCGCGGGTGTACGGGATCGCCGCCGACCGCGCCCACCTCGCCGGGCTCGACATCAGGACGGGCAGCGCGTTCGCCGTCGTCGCCGACCTGCTCGGCGAGACCCTCGCCGAGGCCGCCGCGCCCGTCGACGAGGAGAGCGACCCCCGCGAGGCGGCCGAGCAGGCCGTCGCCCTCCTCGAACACACCGTCGAGGAGGCGGGAGCCACCCGGCTGCACAGCGTCGCCGTCGGCGCCCCGGGCCTCGTGGACCCGGCCACCGGCGAACTGCGGGACACCTCCGGGCTGCCCGCCTGGCACCGCAGGCTCGTCACCGCCCTGCCCCGGCGCCTCACCGCCGCCGTCCTCGTGGAGAACGAGACCAACCTCGCCGCCGTCGCGGAACACCGCATCGGCGCGGCCCGAGGACGCGACGACTTCGCCCTGCTCTGGCTCGGTCTGAGCGTCGGCGCCGCCGTCGTCATCGGCGGCAGGCTGCGCCGCGGCGTGTCCGGGGGCGCGGGCGAGATCAGCTTCCTTCCCGTACCGGGCACCGAGGCCCTGCCCTCCGCGGCCGGCTGCGACGGCGGGCTGCACGGCCTCGTCGGCTCCGCCGCCGTCTCCCGGCTCGCCGTGCTCCACGGCCTGACCGCCGAGCCCGCGCCGCACGAACCGCCCGCCGCCGCGTACATCAGGGCCGCACCGGGCGCGGGTGGCGCGGGCACGCGCTTCCTCGACGAGCTCGCCGACCGCGTCGCCCTCGGCGCCGCCGCCCTGGCCGCCGTCCTCGACCCCGGCCTCGTCGTGCTCTCCGGCGAACTCGGCCACGCGGGCGGCCCCGGGCTCGCCGCCCGCGTCGAGCGGCGCCTCGCCGCCCTCTGCCCGCTGCGCACGGACGTCGCCCCGAGCGCGCTCGGCGGCGCCGCCGTCCTGCGCGGCGCCCTCCTCACCGCACGCGACGCCGCCCAGGAGGAGCTGTTCGGCCCCCGCGCGTGACCGACCGTGGCGCCGTACGCACTGTGAGCCAGGGCACAGCAATCACCCACCCGGGTGACGGACGTCCGTGGCACACTGGTCGCGTACAAGAAGCAGCGCACTCCGGGGTCGGTGAAACTCCGAACCGGCGGTTACAGTCCGCGACCCGTCCGCCTCCAGCGGACGGTTGACCAGGTGAAATTCCTGGACCGACGGTTAAAGTCCGGATGGGAGGCAGTGCGCGGCGGGCCCCTGCGGGGCACGCCTGTGCGGCTTGTCCGCCACCCGGCGGACAGCACCGCGAGCAGGTGTACCCGCTGGAGAGGTCCCGCTTCTCTGTCGTCACGACAGGCCCCGGAGTCCGTGCCCGAGAGGCAGGAGGACCCGGTGGGACGGGCGACGGACCAGGCCGACATCGACGCCATGCGGCGCGCCGTGGCGCTCGCCGCCCGCGGTCTCGGAGCCACCAGTCCCAACCCCGTCGTCGGCTGCGTCGTCCTCGACGCCCGGGGACGCCTCGCGGGCGAGGGCCACCACGAGCGGGCCGGCGGCCCCCACGCCGAGGTCAACGCCCTGCGCGCGGCGGGAGAACGGGCCCGCGGCGGCACCGCGTACGTCACCCTCGAACCCTGCAACCACACCGGCCGCACCGGGCCCTGCGCACAGGCGCTGATCGCGGCGGGCGTCGCCCGCGTCCACTACGCGGTCGCCGACCCCACCCCGCAGGCCACCGGCGGCGCCGCCACCCTCAGGGCCGCGGGCGTCCACGCCGAGCAGGGGCTGCTCGCCGACGAGGCCGAGGAGGGCAACGCCGCCTGGCTGACCGCCGTGCGCCGCGGCCGGCCCCACGTCACCTGGAAGTACGCGGCCAGCCTCGACGGCCGGGTCGCCGCCGAGGACGGCAGCAGCCGCTGGATCACCTGCGCAGAGGCCCGCGCCGACGTGCACCGCCTGCGCGCCGAGTCGGACGCCGTCGTCGTCGGCGCCGGAACGCTGCGCGCCGACGACCCGCACCTCGCCGTGCGCGGCCGCCCCGGCGCCGTCCAGCCGCTGCGGGTCGGCGTCGACACCACCGCCACCGCCGTGCGCCCCGGCGCCCGCATCCTCGACGCCGAGGCACCCACCCTGATCGCGGTCGCCGAGGACGCCGACCCCCGGGCCGTCGCCGCGCTGAGCGCCCGCGCCGAGGTCGTCCCGCTGCCCCGCGCCGGACAGGGTGTCTCCGTGGCCGCGCTGCTCGACGCCCTGTACGCCCGCGGCGTGCGCGGCGTACTGCTCGAAGGCGGACCCGCGCTCGCCGGGGCCTTCGTCGCCGCGGGAGCCGTCGACCGGGTCGTCGGCTACCTCGCACCCGTCCTGCTCGGCGCCGGGCCCGCCGCCCTCGCCGACGCCGGAATCCCCACCATCGCCGACGCGTTGCGCCTGCGCATGACGCAGAGCGTCCGCGTCGGCGCCGACCTGCGGATCACCGCGGTACCCGAGGCGGCCGCCAGGCCGGCCGCCCCCGCACAGAAGGAGCGCTGAGTGTTCACCGGAATCGTCGAAGAACTGGGTGAGGTCACCGCAGTCGAGGACCTCGGTGACTCCTGTCGCTTCACGCTGCGCGGGCCCCTCGTCACCGAAGGCGCGAAACACGGCGACTCGATCGCCGTCAACGGCGTCTGCCTCACCGTCGCCGAGCACGGCGGCGACCGGTTCACGGCCGACGTGATGGCCGAGACGCTGGGGCGCTCCAGCCTCGGCGCGCTCACCGTGGGCTCCCCGGTCAACCTGGAGCGCACGGTCGCTGTCGGCGGCCGCCTCGGCGGCCACATCGTCCAGGGCCACGTCGACGGCACCGGCAGCCTCGTGGCCCGCACGCCCTCCGAGCACTGGGAGATCGTCAAGATCGCGCTCCCCGAGGGCCTGAGCCGCTACGTCGTCGAGAAGGGCTCCATCACGGTCGACGGCGTCAGCCTCACCGTCGTGGACGCGGGCCCCGACTACTTCACCATCAGCCTCATCCCCACCACGCTCGCGCTGACGACGCTCGGCTCCAAGGGGCCGGGCGACCCGGTCAACCTGGAGGTCGACATCCTCGCCAAGTACGTCGAGCGGCTGCTCGGCGACGGACGGCGGCCCGCGGGCGCACCCTCCCTACCCGTAGAGGAGCCCACGCGGTGAGTACGGTCTCCTGGCTCAACAGCGAGGCCTTCACGGCCTTCGGCCAGCACATCCTCTGGTCCGACATGATCGGCAACACCATGGGGCTGCTGGCGCTCGCCCTCGGCTGGCGGCGGTCCGTGTGGACCTGGCCCGCCCAGTTCCTGTCCGGCGCCATCCTCGTCGCCGCGTACTTCTCCGCGCACCTCAGCGGCGGCATGGGCAAGCAGCTCATCGTCATCGTGGTGGCGCTGTGGGGCTGGCGGCAGTGGCGCGTCCGCGGCGGCCACGGCCGTGCCGCGGACGGCGGCGCCGTCACCGTGCGGTTCGCCACCTGGCGCGAGCGCGCCCTGCTGATCGCGGGCACCGCCGTCGGCACGGCCGCGCTCGGCGCCCTGTTCACGGCCTACCCCAGCCTGTCCTGGAGTCCCTGGCAGGACGCGTACATCTTCGTCGGCACCCTGGCGGCGATGGTCGCCCAGGCCCGCGGCCTGGTCGAGTTCTGGTTCGCCTGGCTGCTGGTCGACGTCGTCGGCGTACCGCTGGCCTTCAGCAGCGGCCTCGCCTTCTCCGGCTTCGTCTACGTGATCTATCTGGCGCTCGTCCTGTGGGGCATGCGCGACTGGTGGCTGCGCTCGCGGCGCACCGGCTCCCTGGCGCTTGGAGGCGCGACGGCATGACAGCAACGACCGCACCCGCCTGGTACACCGCGGACCGCGCGGAGGGCCTCACCCTCGACCCGGTCGAGCGCGCCGTCGCGGACATCGCGGCGGGCCGCCCCGTCGTCGTCGTGGACGACGAGGACAGGGAGAACGAGGGCGACCTCGTCGTCGCGGCGGAGAAGGCCACCCCCGAGATCGTCGCCTTCATGATGTCCGAGTGCCGCGGCCTGATCTGCGCCCCCATGGAGGGCCCCGAGCTCGACCGGCTCGAACTACCGCAGATGGTCGGCGAGAACACCGAGTCCATGCGGACCGCGTTCACCGTCTCCGTCGACGCGGCCCACGCCCACGGCGTCACCACCGGCATCTCCGCCGCCGACCGCGCCACCACGCTCGCCCTCCTCGCGAGCGGCGAGGCGGGCCCCGCCGACTTCGTCAGGCCGGGCCACGTCTTCCCGCTGCGCGCACGCCCGGGCGGCGTCCTGGTGCGGGCCGGCCACACCGAGGCGGCCGTCGACCTCGCCCGCCTCGCCGGGCTCAGGCCCGCGGGCGCCATCGTGGAGATCGCGGGGGAGGACGGCACGATGCTGCGGCTGCCGCAGCTCGTCCCGTTCGCCCGCAAGCACGGCCTGACGATCATCTCCATCGAGGCCCTGATCGCCTACCGGCGCAGCGCCGAGCCCGTGGTGCACCGCGCCGCCGAGGTCCGGCTGCCCACCGCCTTCGGCCCTTTCACCGCGTACGGCTACCGCTCGGCCGCCGACGGCGTCGAGCACGTGGCGCTCGTCCACGGCGACCTCGGCGACGGCGAGAACGTCCTCGTGCGCGTCCACTCCGAGTGCCTCACCGGCGACGTCTTCGCCTCCCAGCGCTGTGACTGCGGCCCCCAGCTGCACGCCTCCATGCGGCGCGTCGTGGAGGAGGGCCGCGGCGTCGTCGTCTACCTGCGCGGCCACGAGGGCCGCGGCATCGGCCTGCTCTCCAAGCTCCGCGCGTACGAGCTCCAGGAGCGCGGCCTCGACACCCTCGACGCCAACCTCGAGCTCGGGCTGCCCGCCGACGCCCGGGACTACGCGGCGGGCGCCCAGATCCTCCAGGACCTCGGCGTGCACAGCCTCACCCTCATGACCAACAATCCCGACAAGACCGACGCGCTCAGCGCCCACGGCCTCGTCGTGAGCGGACGCGAGCCGATGCCCGTCACGGCGGGCGAGCACAATCTGCGCTACCTGCGCACCAAGCGGGACCGCATGGGGCACGACCTGCCCTGGCTCGACACCGCGGTCCCGGCCTCGGCCTGCGGCAACCAGTGAGCAGCGGCCCCGCACGGGGCACCATCCACCCAAGCGAGCGACAGCAGGAACAGGGAGAGAAGTGAGCGGCAAGGGCGCGCCGGAACTGACCGTCAAGAACTGCGGCGACCTCAGGATCGCCGTGATCGCGGCCAGCTGGCACGAGCAAGTGATGGACGGCCTCGTCGACGGCGCCCTGCGCGCCCTGCACGAACTGGGCATCGACGAACCCACCCTGCTGCGGGTCCCGGGCAGCTTCGAGCTGCCCGTCGTCGCCAGGGCCATGGCGGACCGCGGCTACGACGCCGTCGTGGCGCTCGGCGTCGTCATCAGGGGCGGCACACCGCACTTCGACTATGTGTGCCAGGGCGTCACCCAGGGGCTGACGCAGGTCTCCGTCGACACCGGCGTCCCCATCGGCTTCGGCGTGCTGACCTGCGACACGGAACAGCAGGCCCTGGACCGCGCGGGCCTCGAAGGCTCCGCAGAGGACAAGGGGCACGAGGCCGTCACCGCGGCCGTCGCCACCGCGACCATCCTGCGGACCGTCGCGGAACCCTGGCGGCAGGCGTCAGGCGCCTCCCGATAGAGTGGCGGCACCATGTCCAAGAAGACGTTCGAGGAGCTGTTCACCGAGCTCCAGCAGAAGGCCGCCCACGGCGACCCCGCGACCTCCCGCACCGCCGAGCTGGTGGGCAAGGGCGTCCATGCCATCGGCAAGAAGGTCGTCGAGGAGGCCGCCGAGGTCTGGATGGCCGCCGAGCACGAGGGCAAGGACGCGGCGGCCGAGGAGATCTCGCAGCTCCTGTACCACGTCCAGGTGATGATGGTCGCCCGCGGCATCGCCCTCGACGACGTGTACGCCCATCTCTGAGCCGCCGTCCTCCGCGCGCCCCGGCACCCCGGCCGCCGCGCGGACGGCGCGGCGGCCCGCCCCCTCCCCGCGGCCCGCCCGGACACCCCGGCGGCCGCCCCGCGCGCCGCGCTCCGGCGCGCCCGCCTCCCGCACCACCGGACGGGCGCCGCGCCGGCGCCCGCCCCCGCACATCCGACCCCGCATCGAAGGAAGCCTTTCCCATGCTGCGCATCGCCATCCCCAACAAGGGTTCACTGTCCGGACCTGCGTCGGCGATGCTCCATGAGGCGGGCTACCGGCAGCGCAAGGAGTCCAAGGAACTCGTCCTCGTCGACCCCGCCAACGAGGTGGAGTTCTTCTACCTCCGCCCCCGGGACATCGCGATCTACGTGAGCTCGGGCCGCCTCGACATCGGCATCACGGGACGGGACCTGCTGGTCGACTCGGGCGCCGACGCGGAGGCCATCCTGCCCCTCGGCTTCGCCCGCTCCACCTTCCACTACGCGACGAGGCCCGGCGCCGCGAAGGGCATCGAGGACTTCAGCGGGATGACGATCGCCACCTCCTACGAGGGCATCGTCGCGCGGCACCTCGCCGACAGCGGCATCGACGCCGCCGTCGTCCACCTCGACGGCGCCGTCGAGACGGCCATCCAGCTCGGCGTCGCCCAGGTCATCGCCGACGTCGTCGAGACCGGCACCTCGCTGCGCAACGCGGGCCTCGAAGTGGTCGGCGAGCCGATCATGACCTCGGAGGCGGTCGTGGTGCGCCGCACCGGCGCCACCGAGGACCCCGAGGTCGACCGGTTCCTGCGCCGCCTCCAGGGCGTCCTGGTCGCCCGCACGTACGTGATGATGGACTACGACTGCCGCGCCGAGCACCTGGAGCGGGCCGTCGCCCTCACCCCGGGCCTTGAGTCCCCGACCGTGTCGCCGCTGCACAACGAGGGCTGGGTCGCCGTCCGCGCGATGGTCCCCACCGTCGACGCGCAGCGCATCATGGACGACCTGTACGCGCTCGGGGCCCGCGCCATCCTCACCACCGCCATCCACGCCTGCCGGCTCTGACGGCGCCGCAGCACGAGGACCGAGGGGACGAGCGCCGATGCCGCCGACCACACCGCAGGAGGAGGACCGGGGCCCCATGCCCGCAACCACCGCCCCGCAGGGCCCGCCCGTCCTGCCGGTCACGTTCAGGCCGCGGCGCACCCGGATCGTGGCGCTGTGCGTCGGCGTCGTCATGTTCGTCAGCATCACCGCGCTCGCCCTGCTCCTCGACAGCGCCGCGCCCTGGGAGCAGGCGAGCTTCGTCGTGCTCGCCGCACTGTTCCTCTGCGTCATCGCGGTGCTCAGCCGGCCCAAGGTCGTCGCGGAGGAGAGCGGGGTGACCGTGGTGAACCTCACACAGGTGCGCAAGCTGGCCTGGGCGGAGGTCCTGCGGGTCAATCTGCGGCAGGGCGACCCCTGGGTCTTCCTCGACCTCAGCGACGGCAGCAGCCTGCCCGTGATGGGCATCCAGCCCGGAATCGCACGGCAGGCCGCGATCCGCGACGCCCGCGCGCTGCGCGCCCTCGTGGAGGCCCGCGGCACGGGCAGCGAGTCGGGCGGCGCGGCGCCGGGGGACCGCTGAGCCATGCCCTCGCAGGCGCCGTCTTGTTTACTCTGTGGTGCGGGGCGCCGGGTGCGCCCCGCCCCGCATCCCCGGCCGGTCACGGCCCGCGGGGAAATCCTGCGAATAGAGGAGTGACTCCCTCCAGCAATGGACGGAACGTCCTGTAGTACCTGCGCCGCCCCCTCTCCGGAGGCGGCGGCATGATCGTCCCCCTGCTCCTGCTCGCGGCGGCGCTCGTCCTGATCCTCGCCAACGGCTTCTTCGTGGCCGCCGAGTTCGGTCTCGTCACCGTGGAGAGGGCGGACGCCGAGCGCGCCGCCGCCGCGGGCGACCGGCGCGCGGCGGTCGTCGTGAAGGCCGTGCGCGAGCTGTCCTTCCAGCTCTCCGGCACCCAGCTCGGCATCACCGTCACCTCCCTGGTCGTCGGCATGCTCGCCGAACCCGCCCTCGACGACCTGCTCGCGCCGCCGCTGGCCGCGACGGGCCTGCCCGAGGGCGCGGTCTCCGCGATCGCCGTGGTGGTCGGCATGCTCGTCGCCTCCGGTGCCCAGATGGTCATCGGAGAACTCGTACCGAAGAACTGGGCGGTCTCCAGGCCGCTCCAGGTCGCGCGGTTCGTCGCCGGGCCGCAGCACCGCTTCACCCTGCTGTTCCGGCCCGTCATCGCCCTGCTCACCGCCGTCGCCAACCGGATCGTCCGGACGCTCGGTGTCGAGCCGGCCGACGAGCTGGCCTCCGCCCGCACCCCGGGCGAACTCGTCTCGCTCGCCCGCCACTCCGCCAAGGCCGGCACCCTGGAACAGGACACCGCCGACCTGTTCGTACGGACCGTCGCGCTCGGCGGCCTCACCGCCCAGCACGTGATGACGCCGCGCGTGAAGGTCAGCGCGCTCCAGAGCGATGCCACCGCGGCGGACGTCGTGAACCTCACGCGCGCCACCGGCCTGTCCCGCTTCCCGGTCTACCGGGAGCGGATCGACGAGATCGTCGGCATGGTCCATCTCAAGGACGCGCTCGCCGTGCCCGCGCACCTGCGGCAGCGCACCCCCGTCACCCGTGTCGCCATCCCCGCGCTGCTGGTGCCCGAGACGCTGCCCGCGCGCCAACTGCTGGCCCGGCTCCGCACCCAGCAGCCGATCGCCGTCGTCGTCGACGAGTACGGCGGCACCGCGGGCGTCGTCACCATCGAGGACATCGTGGAGGAACTCGTCGGCGAGGTGCGCGACGAGCACGACGACGAGGGCGAGGCACGTCCCGAGATCGTGCCCGTGGCACCCGAGGACGGGCGGGCCGCCTGGGAGGCCGAGGGCAGCACCCGCGTCCTCACTCTCAGGCGGATCGGCCTCGAAGCACCCGACGGGCCCTACGAGACGCTCGCCGGCCTCGTCGCCGACCTCCTCGGCCGCATCCCGGTGCCGGGCGACCGGGTGGAGCTGCCGGGCTGGCGGCTCTCCGTGCGCCAGGTCGACCGCTACCGCGCGGAGCGCGTACGGATCGTCCGCACGGCCGCCGTGCCCGGGGCGACCTCACCCGAGACCGCGGCGGCGGGAGGCCGGCGATGAGCCTCCTCCAACTGGTCTGCGCGGTGCTCCTCGTACTCGTCAACGGCTTCTTCGTCGCGGCCGAGTTCTCCCTCGTCTCCGTGCGCCGCAGCCAGATCGAGCCGTACGCGCGGCAGGGTTCGGTGCGCGCCCGCAGGACCCTCCACGGTCTTGAGAACCTGCCGCAGATGATGGCCGCCGCGCAGTTCGGCGTCACGATCTGCTCCCTGACGCTCGGCGCGGTCGCCGAGCCGACCGTGGCCCACCTGCTCGAACCCGTCTTCCAGGCGGTGCACGTGCCCGAGGGCGCCGTGCACCCCGTGGGGTACGCGATCGCGCTGGTCCTCGTGTCGTTCCTGCACCTCGTCATCGGCGAGATGGTGCCGAAGAACCTCGCCATGGCGGCGCCCGACAAGGCCGCGATGTGGCTGAGCCCCTGGCTGGTCGCCTTCGCGCGGCCCTGCCGCCCGGTGACCACCGCGCTCGCCGCCTGCGCGCGGCTGGTGCTGCGGCTGTTCCGGGTGGAACCCAAGGACGAGATCGACGCGGTGTACACCAGCGTGCAGCTGGTGCGCCTCGTCGAGGACTCGGGCCAGGCGGGGCTGCTCGAACCCGAGGCGCAGGAGCAGCTTGAGGACGCGCTCGAACTGGGCAGCAGGCCCGTCACCGACGTCCTGCTGCGGCGCGCGTCCCTGGTGACGGTCACCGCGGCCGTCACACCCCGGGAGATCGAGGAGCTGACGGTGCGCACCGGCTACTCGCGCTTCCCGGTGTGCGCGGCGGCGGGCGGTGCCTTCATGGGGTACCTGCACGTCAAGGACGTCCTCGACCTGGAGGACCCGGAGCGTGCCGTGCCCCAGTACCTGTGGCGCCCGATGACCACGCTGCGCGCGGAACTCCCGCTGGACGACGCGCTCACCGTGATGCGCAGGGCCGCGACGCACCTCGCGCAGGTCGCGGACGCGTCCGGCCGGGTCATCGGCCTCGTCGCGCTGGAGGACGTGCTGGAGACCCTGGTCGGCGAGGTCCGCGACCCGTCGCACCGGGAGGCGCCCGCGCCGCTGCCCACCCAGGACACCGTCACGGGCGGCGGTACGGGCCTGGCGCTGAGTCCGCGCCCGTGACCTGCCGCGCCCGCCGCGGGGCCCGTACCGAACGGGCCCCGCGGCGGGCGCGCGGAACCGCGGCCCGGGCCAGGGGTCAGCCCGGCTGCCCGTCCCCGCGGCGCCCCGCGAGCACCTCGCCGTACGCCTGCATCAGGTCGGGCAGGCGGAGCGTCGACAGGTCCTCGCGGGTCGGCGTGCCCGCGTACCCGGCGAGCCGCAGGTCCCGGTAGGCGCAGGACTTCTCGTAGAGCGTCCGCAGGAAGCGGCCGTTGCCCAGCTCGTCGATCCAGCCCTGGTCCACCACGTGCAGGCTGAGCGAGCGCAGCTCGTCGAGCGCCTCCTCGTCCCAGTGGTCGCCGCCCTCGGCCGCGAGAACCTCGCCGATCGCGGTCAGTTCGAGCGGCCGGTAGCTCGGGAAGTCCACCCGGGTGGTGAACCGGGACGACAGGCCGGGGTTGGCGGCGAAGAGCCGCTCCATGCCCTCGGGGTAGCCGGCCAGGATCACCACCAGGTCGTCCCGGTTGTCCTCGGCCCGCTTCAGCAGCACCTGGAGGGCCTCCTCGCCGTAGGCGTCGCCCTTGCTGTAGCCCGCGTTGGAGAGGCTGTACGCCTCGTCCACGAAGAGGACCCCGCCGATCGCGGAGTCGATCAGCTCGTTCGCCTTGACCGCCGTCTGGCCGAGGAACTCGCCCACGAGGTCGGCCCGCTGCGCCTCCACCAGATGGTCGCCGCCGAGCAGCCCGAGCGCGTAGAAGACCCGGCCGAGGATCCGCGCCACGGTGGTCTTGCCGGTGCCCGAGGGACCGAGGAAGACGAAGTGCCGCTTCGGCGGCTGGACCGGGAGTCCCTCGCCGGCCCGCAGCCTGGCCATGTTCAACTGCGCGGAGAGCGCCCTGACCTGACGCTTCACCGGTTCCAGGCCCACCATCCGCTCCAGCTCCGCGAGCGCCTCGGCGAGCAGGGCCGGGTTGGCGGCGGCGAGCGGGACGGCGGAGCCTGCGGAGGGCTGCCGCGGCGGCGGGTCCGTGCGCTCGCGTATCTCGTCGGGGGAGCGCGCGGGGGCGGGCGGTCCCGCGGCGCCTGGCACCGCGGAGCCGAAGCGCGGGTCCGTGGGGAACGCGGCGTCCTGCTGCTCGCCCTGCGGCTCGGAGACGGCGTCGATCCCCGGGCCGGCCAGCGCGACGGGCACCGCGCCCGCCGGGTCCGCCGGGTCGTAGGGGCCGCCGTCCTCCGGGTCGTAGCCGTCGGCGTCGGCTATGGCGGCCAGCCGGGCGGCCGTGTCCATGAAGTACGGGTCCATCCGGTGCACCGCCCGGTACAGCGGTAAGGCGGCGGCGGTGCGCCCGGTGCCCTCATGGGCGCGGGCCAGCCAGTAGCGCAGCTCCTTGCGCTGCGGCTGCTCGCTGCGGCAGCGCATCAGGGCCGTGGCGAGCAGCGGCTCCGCCTGCCCGTACATCTCCAGCCTGATGCGCGCCATGCCGGCGAAAAGACCGGCCTCGGTGCCGAGTTGCGGGTCGTCGAGCAGCGGGTCCGTGCACCGGGCCAGCAGCTCCCAGTCCTTGACGAGGTAGGCGCGGCAGGCGTGGAGGAACCGCACCTGGGGGTCGGCCTGGGCGGGCGGCAGCGCGGCGAGCGCCTGGTCGAGCTCGGGGACCCGGCGGCTGTCGAGCCAGTGCGAGGCGTGGGCGAGCAGCAGGTCCCGCTCGGTCTCCAGGATCGGCTGGACCCACCAGCCGAGCCAGTACCAGGAGTTGAGGGTGCGTCCGTGCCGGGCCCGCTGCTCGCCGAAGCGGTCGCGGCCCGCGTGCATCCGCAGCAGGGCGGTGGCGGTGTCCGCGCGCAGGGCGTGCAGTCCGAGCCAGCCGTCGGCCATCCCGGGGTCGAGCCGCACCGCGGTCCTGAACTCCTCCTCGGCCTGCTGGTAGGCGCCCATCGTGTACGCGTCGACGCCCCGCACCCACGCGAGGTCGGCCGGGGCCATCATGCCCGGCGTACCGATGTCCATCCAGGTCCCCCACACACGCCGTGCCCCGTGGTGTCCCGGCGGGCGGCTGCCCACCAGCCCCTGCTCAACCACCTCTGGGCGGACGGAATCTGACCGCACCGCAGTGCATCGTACCCACGTACGGCGGGGCTCCAAGCGGCCGGGCGTGATCACCGGCAGACCGCCGAGCGGTCACGGCGCGTGACGAAAACGGCCGGTGGGAGGCGCCCCGGTCGTGCGCGGACAGAACGAAGCCCCCGGTCACGGGGGAACGACCGGGGGCTTCGTGTCTGGGGCGGCCGCTCGAGAAGCCGCACATTGAGAACGTAAGACCACCACCGCCCCGCGGTCAAGCCGCGCCGGAGGCGGCCACGGACCGCTCCGGCAGACCGTCGCGCTGACGCGACACACCGTCACGGTGTGTGAGAAGGAGGGGTGAGTGGGCCGCCCGCGCGATGAGTTGTGAGCGCCCCACCGCTCACTCGTGCCACGCGATACCCCTCAGGAACCTCCCGCACCAGTGCGTCCGCGTACGGCCGTGACGGGTCGGCGGCGAAGTGCCCGGCCTCGGCGCGAACCCACCCGTCCCAGAAGTCCGCGAGGCCGGCCCCGTCCCTGCGCCTGCCGCGCCGCCACGCGTCCTCGGCGCCCCGGTCCATCCACAGCAGCGCGGCGAGCAGGGGGCGCAGCCCCGCCCGGCCCGCGCCCACGCCCTCGACGAGGACGACCGGCGCCGGCGGCAGGCTCCGGGGCGCGGTGAAGCGGCGCGCGCTCCAGTCGTACGGCGCGTACCGCGCCTCCTGCCCGTGCGCCAGCGGCCCGGTCACCTGCCGGGTGAGCCGCGGCAGCCAGCCGAACGGCTCGTCGTGGCTCGCGAGGTCGTCGAGACGCAGGACCGGCGCGCCGCCCAGCACCGCCGCGAGCCGGCCGGCGAAGGTGCTCTTTCCCGAGCCCGCGTGCCCGTCCACCGCCACGAGGCGCACCGGCCCGCACGAGGGGGGCAGCGCGGCGAGCGCGTCGGCCAGTGCGGGAAGGTCGTCCATCCGGCCAGCCTACGGGCGGCGGCCACCGGCCCCCGCGCACGGCGGCGCCGCCGCATCGCCGCAGGCAGCGTCAGTGGTCCATGCCAATGACGGTCGGGGCGAGTCGCCCCGGAAGTGTGGCCTCACGGCCGGGGGAGAGGCGATAGTGGGCCCGAGCCGCACTGTTCGATCAGTCGTCACCGCGTTCGTCGCGCCCACTCCGACAGGAGTCGTATGACCATGCACACCTCGCGCAGAACCGTTCTTGCCGCAGCGATCGCGGCGGCAGCCGCGGCGGGAACCCAGGCCGCGTCCGCCGCCCCCGCCGCGGGCCGCGACGCACCCCCGGCGGGCACCGTGGACAACGCGTTCTGGTCCGGCCGCCACGGCTGGCTCGCCGGCACGGGCCGCGGCACCCGCGTCGCGCCCGGCGGCGCCCAGGGGATCACCCTCGGCGAGGCCGTGGGCCGCACGGACTATGCGGACCCGCACACCGGCACCACCGCCACCTGGGAGTACGCCACCTGGACCGGCCCGCTCCACCGCCCCGCCGTGCCCGCCACCGAGATCGTCGCCCACTGGAACGCCGACACCCCCGCCGGCACCTGGCTCCAGGTGGAACTCCAGGGCCACTACACCGACGGCACCCGCACCCCCTGGTACGTGATGGGCCGCTGGACGGCGGGCGACGCAGACGGCGACATCCGGCGCACCTCGGTCGACGGCCAGTCCGACGGCCACTCGTCCATCTCCACCGACACCTTCGCGCTCGACGACGAGGCGGGGGCGCTGCGCGTCGCCGCGTACCGGCTGCGGCTGACGCTCTACCGGAAGCCGGGCACCCGCGGGACGCCCGTCGTGCGGCGGCTCGGCGCCATGGCCTCCGCCGTGCCCGCCCGCTTCACCGTGCCCACCTCGAAGCCGGGCCTCGCGCACGAACTGCGCGTCCCCGCCTACTCGCAGGACATCCACAAGGGCCAGTACCCGCAGTACGACAACGGCGGGGAGGCCTGGTGCAGCCCCACCTCCACCTCGATGGTCCTCGACTACTGGGGCCACGGCCCCACCCGCGCGGAGACGGCCTGGGTCGATCCCTCGTACGCCGACCCGCAGGTCGACACCGCCGCCCGCTACACCTACGACTACCAGTACGAGGGCTGCGGCAACTGGCCCTTCAACGCGGCCTACGCGGCGAGCCGCGGGATGAACGCGGCCGTGACGAGGCTGGGTTCGCTCAGCGACATCGAGACCTTCGTCGCCGCGGGCATGCCGGTCATCACGTCGCAGTCCTTCCTCGCCTCGGAGCTGACCGGCGCCGGCTACGGCACCTCGGGCCACCTCATGGCGATCGTCGGTTTCACCGCGGACGGCGACGTGATCGCCAACGACCCGGCGTCCGAGGACGACGCGGCCGTGCGCAACGTCTACCGGCGGTCCGAGTTCGAGACCATCTGGCTGCGCACCAAGCGCCACACCGACACCGGCGCCGTGGCCTCCGGGTCCGGCGGTGTCGTCTACCTCTACTGGCCGCCCCGGCCGACGCGGGCGCAGGAGCGCGCCCTGAAATCCTTCGGCCTGCTCTGAGCGTAACCGGTGTGTTCCGGCACACCACTCGGTGTGCCGGAACACACCGAGTGGTGTGCGCGTCCCGGTACGACCTGCGGTGTCCCCCGGTAACCCCTGGGGCCTTGCGGCGCTGCCGTCTCTGACATACTGCCAGTTCCGTGACGGCCGGAGGGCGGGACGCGCAGGTGAATCGTGGTCAGCAGAGCGGCGCTTCGTCCCGGTCGCAGGCTCGACGGTCCGAACTCATCGCCACCGGGCGGAAGTTGTTCGCGAACACCTCCTACGACGCCCTGTCGATGGACGACATCGCCCGCCACGCGGGGGTCGCCAAGGGGCTGATCTACTACTACTTCAAGAGCAAGCGCGGCTACTACCTGGCCATCGTGGAGGACTCGGTCCACGAGCTGGTGACACTCGCCGTGAGCGACCCGGGGCTGCCGCGCGCGGTACGCGTGCAGCGCACCGTCGAGGCGTACCTCCGCTTCGCGCAGGAGAACGAGTCCGCCTACCGCACCATCATCAACGGCGGGGTCGGGTTCGACACGCAGGTGCAGGCCATCAGGGACGCCGTGCGGCAGGGGCTCGTCCTCACCCTGGCCGAGGGCGCCTACGGTACGCAGGACATCCCCGCCATCGCCAGGCTCGCGCTCCTCGGCTGGCTCAGCAGTGTCGAGTGGCTGACGCTCGAATGGCTCGGGCACCAGGAACTCGCCCTGGAGATCCCGCGCGACCTGCTGGTGCGCATGCTCAGGCACACGCTCGACACCATCGAGGAGTTCGCGCCCGAGTGCCCCTCACCGCCACCCGACCCCGACTGGCACCCCGTGACGGGCCGGGAGCCCGCGGACGGCGGACAGGACACGGAGACGGGGCAGGCCACGGACACGGACACGGACACCGGCCAGGACCCCGGCGCGCGGCCCGAGCACGGCTGAACACGGCGCGCACGGACGGCTGACACGGCCCGCGCACACGCCTCCTGACGGTGCGTCAGGCAGCCGCGGCCCGCGGCGCCGCGTGCAGCGCCCGCACGCCCGCCGGCGCCGTCCAGCGCACCGGACGCGAGCCGGGGCCGCCCACGTGCGAGAAGGGCTGGGTGCGCCAGTCGAGCCCCTGCGGCAGCGTCAACAGCAGCCCCGCCTCCTGCTCCTGGGCCCCGGCGCCCGCGTCGGCCGACCCGGCGTCCGCGGCGGGAGTGCCCGTACCCGGGCAGACGGAGAGCGTGAACGGGCTCCAGCGGGTGGGGCACAGGGCGTGCTCGGGGAGGGTGTCCTCGTCCGCGAGCAGGGCGATCGGCTGCACACAGGAGGGGCAGACGACCCGGTACATCTCGAAGGTGTCGTCGAACCCGCCGTCCTCCGCGGCGACATCGTCGAACTCGGCGGACTTGGCCCCGGACGTACCGGTGCGCTTGAGGCTCTGCATGTGGAGTCATTCCCCCTTGGACGGGCCGACCAGGATCGTGTGGTCTCGACCACAGCAAGCACTTCCCGCCGCGTGCGCCGGGTAACCGCGGTGGCCGGCCGGAGCCACCGGCGGATGCTGTGGTCTTCGTCACACGAGGTGTCCGTGGATCATCCCACCCCCGTTCCGGCTGTGCCGGGAGCGACCTGGGGGAATAGGTTGACCCGCATGGAGGAGCTGGATCGCCGCATCGTGGAGTTGCTCGTCAAGGACGGCCGGATGAGCTACACCGACCTGGGCAAGGCCACGGGCCTGTCCACGTCGGCGGTGCACCAGCGGGTCAGGCGGCTCGAACAGCGCGGCGTGATCCGCGGCTACGCCGCCGTCGTGGATCCCGAGGCCGTGGGACTGCCGCTGACCGCGTTCATCTCGGTCAAGCCGTTCGACCCGAGCGCCCCCGACGACATCGCGGAGCGCCTCTCCGGCATCGACGAGATCGAGGCCTGCCACAGCGTCGCGGGCGAAGAGAACTACATCCTCAAGGTCCGGGTCTCCGCACCGGTGGAACTCGAGGACCTGCTCACCCGCATCCGCACCCTCGCGGGCGTCTCCACCAGGACCACCGTGGTCCTCTCCACGCCCTACGAGTCGCGGCCGCCCCGGATCTGAGCGCGGTGGGACAGGCGGGAGACTGTCCCCATGAACCCGAGCACCGCCCCCCAGAGCCACTCCCGCACCGTGCTGCTGCGCCGCGGCGAGGTCCACAGCCCCGCAGATCCGTTCGCCACCGCGATGGTGATCGAGCGCGGACAGGTCGCCTGGGTCGGCTCCGAGGGCGCCGCCGACTCCTTCGCGAGCGGCGTGGACGAGGTCGTGGACCTCGACGGCGCGCTCGTCACCCCCGCCTTCACCGACGCGCACGTCCACACCACCGCGACCGGGCTCGCGCTCACCGGCCTCGACCTGACCGGCGCGCGGGACCTGGCCGAGGCGCTCGCCGCCGTGCGCGCCTACGCCGCGGCCCGCCCCGCCGACCGGGTACTCCTCGGACACGGCTGGGACGCCTCGCGCTGGCCGGGCCTGCGGCCGCCGAGCCGCGCGGAGCTGGACGAGGCCACGGGCGGGAGGCCGCTCTACCTGACCCGCGCCGACGTGCACTCCGCCGTCGTCACCACCGCCCTGCTCGACCTGGTCCCCGGCGTCACGGGCAGCCCGGGCTACGCCCACGACGCCCCCGTCACCGGCGAGGCCCACCACGCCGTACGGGCCGCCGCGCACGCCGCCGTCACCCCGGCCAGGCGCGCGGAGGCGCAGCGCGCCGCGCTCGCCCGCGCCGCCTCCCTCGGCATCGGCTCGCTGCACGAGTGCGGCGGCCCCGAGATCTCCGACGAGGACGACTTCACCGCGCTGCTCGCGCTCGCCGAGACCGAGCCGGGACCCCGGGTGCGCGGGTACTGGGCCGAGCCCGTCACCGACGAGAAGGGCGCGCGGCGGGTGCGGGAACTCGGCGCGCTCGGCGCGGCGGGCGACCTCTTCGTGGACGGCTCGCTCGGTTCCCACACGGCGTGGCTCCGCGAGCCGTACGCGGACGCCCCGGGCACCGGGCAGCCGCAGCTCGACGCGGACGCCGTCGCCGCGCACGTGGCCGCCTGCACCGAAGCAGGTCTCCAGGCGGGCTTCCACGCTATCGGCGACGCGGCGCTCGCCGCGGTCGTCGCCGGGGTACGGGCCGTCGCGGAGCGCCTCGGGACCGCCCGGGTACGGGCCGCGCGCCACCGGATCGAGCACGCGGAGATGATGACCCCCGAGACGGTCGCGGCCTTCGCCGAACTCGGCCTGACCGCCTCCGTGCAGCCCGCCTTCGACGCGGCCTGGGGCGGCGAGGACGGCATGTACGCGACGCGCCTCGGCGCCGCGCGGGCCGGCACCCTCAACCCGTACGCGGCCCTGCTGAAGGCCGGCGTGCCGCTCGCCCTGGGTTCCGACGCGCCGGTCACGCCGCTCGACCCGTGGGGCACCGTGCGGGCCGCCGCCTTCCACCGCACCCCCGCCCACCGGGTCTCCGTACGGGCCGCCTTCACCGCCCACACCCGGGGCGGCTGGCGGGCCTTCGGCCGTGACGACGCCGGGGTCCTCGCGCCGGGCGCGCCCGCCGACTACGCGATCTGGCGCACCGGGGAACTCGTCGTCCAGGCGCCGGACGACCGGGTGGCGCGCTGGTCCACCGACCCGCGCTCCGGCACGCCCGGGCTGCCCGACCTGACGCCCGGCCACGTCCTGCCGGAGTGCCTGGAGACCGTCGTCGGCGGGGAAACCGTCTTCAGGCGACCGAACGAGTGACGTGGGGACGCGCCGCGCCGCGCCACCCGGGCCGCCGCGCTCCCCGGCGACCTGCGGATCTTCGTCGCTGACCTGCTGGTTCCCGGCGACGGGGCAGGTGGGGCGCGTGTTGACAGCCGGGCGCCGAGGGCGGGTAGGTTCGGCGAGTCCACCACAGGACGACCGTCCGGCGTTCCCCGCGCCCTCGCCGAACGCCACTGGGTCAGGGGAGGCGTGCCGCACCGGCGCACCTCCACTGGGAGCCAGGCCCAGCCCCGGCGCGGCGGCGGAGCGGGAAGGTTTCAGCCGGTCGGCGGGTGCGACCCGGGCGGGGCCCCGGCGTTCAGTAGACAACGGCTTTCGGTCGGCCCGCAGCCAGCGGGCCCCAGGTCGGCCCGAAGGACGCCGGGTCCCGGTCCGCAGCCGGCGCCCCGGCCCGGTGCCGCCGAGCGCTCCCTCCGCGAGGGAGCGGGGCGGCGCCGCACGCCGACATGCCACCGTGGAAGCGACCCCCGCGCCCGTGCTCGCTATGGTGGTGCCCCGGCGCAGGACGACGAAGGGGCACTAGTGAACGACGGCGGTCAGAGGCGGTTCGGCCCGCTCGGCTCGGCCTTGGTGATCATCCCGACCTACAACGAGGCGGGGAACGTCGAGGCCATCGTCAAGCGTGTGCGCTCCGCGGTGCCCGACGCCCACATCCTGGTCGCCGACGACAACAGCCCCGACGGCACAGGCCGCATCGCCGACGGCCTCGCAGCGGCCGACGGCAACGTCCACGTCCTGCACCGCGAGGGCAAGGAAGGGCTGGGCGCCGCCTACCTCGCCGGCTTCCGCTGGGGCATCGACCACGGCTACGGCGTCCTGGTGGAGATGGACGCGGACGGCTCCCACCAGCCCGAGGAACTGCCCCGCCTGCTCACCGCGCTCAAGGGCGCCGACCTGGTGCTCGGCTCCCGGTGGATGCCCGGCGGCCGGGTGGTCAACTGGCCGCGCACCCGCGAGCTCATCTCGCGCGGCGGCAGCACGTACTCCCGGCTGCTGCTCGGCGTCCCGATGAAGGACGTCACCGGCGGCTACCGCGCCTTCCGCAAGGAGACCCTCGAAGGGCTCGGCCTCGACGACGTCGCCTCGCAGGGCTACTGCTTCCAGGTCGACCTCGCGCGGCGCGCCGTCGAGGCCGGCTACCACGTGGTCGAGGTGCCGATCACCTTCGTGGACCGCGAGGTCGGCGACTCCAAGATGAGCCGCGACATCTTCGTGGAGGCCCTCTTCCGGGTCACCGCGTGGGGCGTGGAGACCCGGGCCAACCGGCTGCTCGGCAGACGGGCCGTCGGCCGCGCGCGCACCGCGGGGGAGTCCCCCGCCGAGTCGCGGCCCGCCGAGTCCTCCTGATCGCCCACGCCCGCCGTACGCCCCCGCCCACCCCTTATGCCGTACGGACGTGACGCCAGGCACACTGGAGACATGACCACCGCCATGCCGCAGGGGACGGCCCCCAAGCGTTCGCGCGCCCGGGGGCTGCTGCCGCTCGCCGTCCTCGTCTGGATCGCCCTGGAGATCTGGCTGCTGACGCTCGTCGGCGGCGCCACGAACGGGTTCGTGGTCTTCCTGATCATCGTGGCGGGCATCGTGCTCGGCTCCGCCGTTGTGAAGACGGCGGGCCGGCGCGCCTTCCAGAACCTGCGCTCGACCCTCCAGCAGGCGCAGCGGGGCGGGGTGACCCCCGAGCGGAGCGCCGACTCCAGCAGGAACGGCTTCCTGATGCTGGGCGGTCTGCTGATCATGATCCCGGGGCTGATCACCGACGCGGCGGGTCTGCTGTTGCTGATCCCGCCGGTCCGCGCCGTCGTGGGGCGCGTCGCCGACCGGTCGGTGGAGCGGCGGATGCGCGCCGCGGTGCCCGGCGATCTCCGGGACACGTTCCAGCAGGCCCAGCGGGCCCGGATGGCCCAGGACGGAACGGTGGTCCAGGGCGAGGTCGTGCGGGACGACGACGCCCCGGGCTCCGGCCGCCGCGACGGCCGCGACGACGAGGGACCCCGCCCGCCCCTCACCCCCTGACGAACGGGACCTCTCTGACATCGGGTCCCTGACGATCAGGGTCCCTGACGACCGGGGCCTGCCCCTGACGACCGGGGCGCGGACGGGAGACCCGGGCGCCGGGAGATCTCCCGGACCTCCGGGGCCCGCCGACCGGCCGAGCACGGTAAGCCGTGGGCAGGGAAAAGCCGCGGGCTGCGACACCGAGATCGTGTCGCAGCCCGCGGCTTGTCGTCTGTGCCGCCCGGTGCCCTGCCCGGGGAGCGGTCCGGAATCAGGCGGACTTCCGGCTGTCCCGCGGATGCACCGCGATGTTCATCGCGCCCGACCGGAGCACGGCGAGCCGCTCCGCCAGGACCTCTTCGAGCTCCTCGCGCGTACGCCGCTCCATGAGCATGTCCCAGTGCGTACGGGCGGGCTTGCCCTTCTTCTCCTCAGGTCCTTCCCCGTCCACCAGGAGTGCCTGGGCGCCGCACGCCTTGCACTCCCACTCCGGCGGAATCTCCGCCTCTACCGAGAACGGCATCTCGAATCGATGTCCGTTCTGGCATGCGTACTCCACCGCCTGGCGCGGGGCCAGATCGATGCCGCGGTCCGTCTCGTAGCTGGTCACCACGAGTCGCGTGCCGCGGAGAGCTCGCTCACTCATGAATCGTGCCTCCCGGGCTTGTCGCCCACAGGACAAAATGTCGCTGTCGTCGTCTTCCGGTCAACGTCCGGTCGGCGGTAAAGATTCCCGTTCCGGTGCTGCGTCGCCCGTCGTACCGCTGGTCCTCACTAGGTCTTCGCGTACCCGCCGTGGTCCGTTTCGTCACCTCTCGCGTGAGATGTCACCCCGGGGTTTTCCGTACTGAACCACGCAGGAACGGTACGGCTGGCAGGCCAAACGCGTACACTACCGCCCTTTCGCCCCGGCGTCTAAATCCGTTCGGGCACGGTGTTGCCCGCGTCGGCCACCGCCTGCCTCACCGGTACCCGCGCGAGCAGCACGGAACCCACCACGAAGAACACCAGAAGTGAGACGATCGCCACCCGGTAGCTGCCGGTCAGCTGGTACGCGAGGCCGAAGGCGAGCGGCCCGAGCCAGCTCAGGCCCCGGTCGCTGAGCTCGTAGGCCGAGAAGTACTCGGCCTCCTTGCCCGCGGGCACCATGTGCGAGAACAGCGACCGCGAAAGCGCCTGGCTGCCGCCGAGCACCAGGCCGATGGCCGCCGCGAGGAAGAAGAACCAGACGGGGGACCCCGCGGGCAGGAAATAACCCCCCACAAGGATGAGGACCCATACGCCGAGCGACCCGAGGACCGTCCGTTTCCCGCCGTAGAGCCGCGCGAGCCGCCCCATCGCGAGCGCCCCCGCGACCGCGAGCACCTGCACGAGCAGCACCGCGACGATCAGTGTGGACTGGCCGAGGCCCAGCTCCTCCGAGCCGTAGACCGACGCCTGGGAGATCACCGTCTGGATGCCGTCGTTGTAGATGAGGAACGCGAGCAGGAACGCCAGCGTCAGCGGATGGCGGCGCATGTCCCGCAGCGTCGCCGCGAGCTGCCGCCAGCCGGTGCCCGCCGTCCCTGCCGCCGTCCTCCCGCCGTCCGCGCCGCGGGACGCCGCCCGCCGGTCGCGCAGCCTGCGCAGCGGGACCACGGTGAACGCGCCCCACCACAGGCCCGCGGAGGCCAGGCAGATCCGCACCGCCGTCGACTGGGAGAGGCCGAAGGAGTCGTGGCCCGAGTAGAGCACCAGGTCGAGGACGAGGACGAACGCGCCCGAGGTGTAGCCGAACGCCCAGCCACGCGAGGAGACCCGGTCGCGCTCCTCGGGCCCGGCGATCTCCGGCAGATACGCGTTGTAGAGGGCGGACGACACCGGCAGCGCCACGTTCGCCACGATCAGCAGCCCCGCGCCCAGCAGATAGCGGTCCCCGTTGAGGAAGAACATCCCGGCCGTGGCCGCGGCCCCCACGTACGCCGAGGCCGCGAGCAGCGGCTTCTTGCGGCCGGTACGGTCCGCCGCCGCGCCCACCAGCGGCATCGCCAGCACCGCAAGCACGATCGACGCCGAGATCGTGTACGCGTACAGCGAGCCCGCGCGCACCGGGATGCCCAGCGGGTGGACGAAGCCCCTTGCGTCGGCCGCGGCGCGCGCCACCGAGGTGAGGTAAGGACCGAGGAAGACCGTGATGACGCTCGTCGAGTAGACCGAGTTGGCGAAGTCGTAGAAGTACCAGCCGCGCTGCTCGCGTCTGCGGGCCCCGGGGCCCTCGTCGGCGGCCGACCTGTCCGCCCTTGCCGTCTCGTGCGCGGGCCCGACCGTCACCTGCGTCACCTCTCCGTCCCCTGTGCCCCGCGCCTCCGGTCAGCGCCACACTCCGCGTGCCTCGAACACCGCCCGGAGCGTCTCCAGATGATCGGTCATGATGCCATCCACGCCGAGGTCGAGGAGCGCCTCCATCCGATCCGCCTCGTTGACCGTCCAGACGTGCACCTGGAGGCCCCGGGCGTGGGCCCGCGCCACGAACCTGCGGTCCACCACCCGCACCCCCGCCTGCTCCACCGGGACCTGCGCGCACACCGCGCCGCGGCGCACCGGGAACGGCACCCCGAGCGAGGACAGGCGCAGCCCGAGCACGCCGCGCACCCCGTACGAGGTGGCGAGCCGCGGGCCCGCGAGCCGGGCGGCGCGCGCCACCCGCGCCTCGGAGAACGACCCGACGCAGACCCGGTCCCAGCTGTCCGTCGACCTGATCAGGTCGAGCAGGGGCAGCAGCGCGGGCGGCGCCTTGACGTCGACGTTCCAGCGGGCGTCCGGGAACTCGGCCAGCAGGTCGGCGAGGAGCGGCAGCGGCTCGCGGCCGGCGACGCGCGCCCGCGCCACCTCGGCCCACGACAGGGCCCCGATCCGGCCGCGCGCGTCGGTGACCCGGTCGAGCGTCGCGTCGTGGAAGGCGACGAGCCTGCCGTCCGCCGTCGCGTGCACGTCCGTCTCGAAGTAGCGGTAGCCGAGTTCCGCGGCGCGGCGGAACGCGGCCGCCGTGTTCTCGATGCCGCCGGCCGCGCCGCCCCGGTGGGCGAACGCGAGCGGCGTCGGACGGTCGAGGTACGGGTGGAGCGGGCGCGTGCGGGTCACGGGCGCAGTATGGCGCCCTACGGTGTCGTCCCGGCGACCGCGGGTGGGCGGCAGCCCGCCGCGGGGAGGGCGAAGACGCGCAGGAACAGCTGCGCGAGCGGGCCGATCGCCAGCGCGTACGCGACCGTGCCCACGCCGAGCGAGCCGCCAAGCGCGAACCCGGCGGCGACCACCGCGACCTCGATCGCCGTGCGCACCAGCCGGACGGAGCGCCCTGTGACCTGGTGCAGCCCCGTCATCAGGCCGTCGCGCGGACCCGCGCCGAACCGTGCCGCGAGGTACAGGCCCGTCGCCGCGCCGTTCAGCACGATGCCGGCCGCGAGCAGGCAGACCCGGGCGGCCAGGGAGTGCGGCCCCGGTACCGCGGCGGTCGTCGCGTCGATGGCGAGCCCCACCACGAACACGTTGGAGACGGTGCCGAGCCCCGGCCGCTGCCGCAGCGGGATCCACAGCAGCAGTACGGCGGCGCCGATGACGATCGAGGCCGTGCCGATCGGCAGGCCGAGCAGGTCGCCGACGCCCTGGCCCAGGACGTTCCACGGTTCGAGGCCGAGGTTCCCGCGGATGATCAGCGCGGACGACGCGCCGTACAGGGCGAGACCCGCGTACAGCTGGACGAGGCGGCGCGGCAGCCGCCGGCCTCGGTAAGGCGCAAGGGGCACGGCGTACCCTTTCCATGGCATCGGTGGACCGGTGAGCGCCAGCCTGTGGCAGGTCGGCCGGGGCCAACCATGGCCAATTCGGGGAAGGTGGACCGCAGTCATGGCCCAGTGGACGTCCGCGGTGGGCGCGACCCAGCTCGCCAGGCAGCTCGCCGCGCAGCGCACGGCAGGTGCGGCGGCGCCCGCGGGCGGGCGCAGGCCGCCCGCCTACCGCGCCCTCGCCGACGGCATCAGGCTGCTCGTGCTTGAGGGCCGCGTGCCGGTCGCCGCCCGGCTGCCGGCGGAGCGCGAGCTCGCCGTGGCGCACGGCGTCAGCAGGACCACGGTCGCGGCCGCCTACGAGGCGCTGCGCTCCGAAGGCTTCCTGGAGTCCCGCAGGGGAGCGGGCAGCTGGACCGCGGTGCCCGCGGGCAACCCGCTGCCCGCCCGCGGCCTCGAACCCCTGCCGCCCGAGTCCCTCGGCTCCCTCATCGACCTCGGCACGGCCGCCCTGCCCGCGCCGGAGCCGTGGCTCACCCGCGCGGTCGGCGGCGCGCTCGGCGAACTGCCGCCGTACGCGCACACCCACGGCGACTATCCGGCGGGGCTGCCGGTGCTGCGGCAGCTGCTCGCCGAGCGGTACACGGCGCTCGGCGTGCCCACCATGCCCGAGCAGATCATGGTCACGACGGGCGCGATGGGCGCCATGGACGCGATCTGCCACCTCTTCGCGGGGCGCGGCGAGCGGATCGCCGTCGAGTCGCCCTCGTACGCCAACATCCTCCAGCTGATGCGAGAGGCGGGCGCGCGGCTGGTGCCGGTCGCCATGGCCGAGGGCCTGGGCGGCTGGGACGTGCCGCGCTGGCGGCAGGCGCTGCGGGACGCGGCCCCGCGGCTCGCGTACGTCGTCGCCGACTTCCACAACCCCACGGGCGCGCTCGCCGACGAGGACCAGCGCAGGCAGCTGGTGGAGGCGGCGCGCTCGGCCGGCACGGTGCTCGTCGTCGACGAGACCATGTCGGAGCTCGCGCTCGACGAGTACGTCGCGATGCCGCGCCGGGTCTGTGCCTTCGACCCGGCGGGCAGCACGGTGATCACGGTCGGTTCCGCGAGCAAGGCGTTCTGGGCGGGCATGCGGATCGGCTGGGTGCGGGCAGCGCCCGACGTGGTCCGCTCGCTCGTCGCCGCCCGCGCCTACGCCGACCTCGGCACCCCCGTACTCGAACAGCTCGCCGTGCACTGGCTGATGGAGACCGGGGGCTGGGAGGAGGCGCTGGGGCTGCGGCGCGCGCAGGCCAGGGAGAACCGGGACGCGCTGGTCGCCGCGGTGCGCGCGGCGCTGCCCCGCTGGGAGTTCGAGGTCCCGTCCGGCGGCCTGACGCTCTGGGTGCGCACCGGCGGCCTCTCGGGCTCGCGGCTCGCCGAGGTCGGTGAGCGCGTGGGCGTCCGGGTGCCGTCCGGGCCGCGGTTCGGCGTGGACGGCGCGTTCGAGGGGTACGTACGGCTGCCGTTCACGGTCACGGGTCCGGTGGCGACGGAGGCGGCCGCCCGGCTGGCCCGCGCGGTCGCCCTCCTGGAGTCGGGCACGGCCCCCCACGCGCCCCGCACCTCCCCGGCCTGAGGCACGGCCGGGACGCGTCGTGCCGGCGAGGCACAC
>NZ_BAABEP010000016.1:100534-123019 GCF_039540215.1 Streptomyces tremellae | reverse complement strand
CGGGGTGGCGGGGCGGGCGCGGGCCCGGGGACCCGGCGGCGGAACGCGGGGCGCCGCGCTGAGCCGGAGCGCCCGGCGGCCACCGGGGCGCCTCCGGTGCCGGGCGCCACGGACCGCGCAGGCGTCACGGCCCCCGGCTTCACGACCGGCGCCGCCACGGACCGCCCCGGCGGTCCCGGCGCCACGGCGGCCCCGGGGTCACGGGCGGCCCGGCGGAATCCCGCCGGGCTGCCCACCGGGCTCCCGCGCCTCAGCCGTCGTCGGTGCGGCGCGCCGTACGGCCCGAGACCTGGATCCGCTCGACCCGGCCGGAGACGGGGTCGCGGTGGAACCGGCCGCCCGGCTCCCTGCGGCCGGTGGCGGGGTCGACGAGGTCGTACGAGAGGTCGGCGTAGCAGACCAGCGGCAGCGGCAGGTCGCCGTCGACGGACAGCGCGGGCGCGCCGTCGAGCCCTTCCGTGACGCGGTAGGGCGTACCGCCGTTGCGGTAGGTGCCGCGGCAGGCGGGCGGCAGGCCGACCGGACGGCCGCGGTCGGTGGCGGGCGCGGCGGTGGCGGGCACGCGGAGGCCGGTGAGACGTTCAAGATCCGCCGCGAGGTCGCGCCAGAGCGCCGTGCCCGCCCCGGCGTTGCCGGTGAACGCCACCACGGCCCCGCTCCCGGGCTCTGCCCGCAGATGGCAGGAGGTGCCCTGGGCGTTGCCGTCGTGCCCGTACCAGACGCGCCCGCCGCGCCGGTACAGGGCGACGCCGAGACCCCAGCCGTCGGCGAGCGCCCCTGGCCTCGCGGCGCGCTCGCCGCGCCGCATCTCCTTGGCGACGGCGGGCGGCAGCGCGTCAGAGCGCCCGGTCAGGGCGTGGCCGAGCGCGGCCAGGTCGGCGGCGCCTGCCAGCAGCGCGCCTGCGGGCGCCTCCAGCGGGGCCAGGTTCTGCCGTACGGGGCGCACCTGGCCCGTGGCGGTGTTGACGGTGTGCCCGGCGGCCAGGGGGCGGGCGGCGGCGGTGTCGCCGAGGAACGCGGGCACCGTGCCCAGGGGTTCGAGGAGCAGCGCGCGGACGGCCTCGTGCCAGGGCATGCCGGTGACGGCCTCGACCAGCCGGCCCGCGGCGACATAGCCGGCGTTGGAGTACGAGAAGTCGGTACCCGGCGGGAAGAGTGCCTGGTCGGCCGTGCACAGCGACGCGAGGTAGCGGGCGCCGCCGGTCGCGGAGGCCGTGTCGGAGTCGGGCCCCGTGGGCAGGCCACCGGTGTGGCTCAGCAGGTGGCGGACCCTGACGCCGGGTAAGCCGCGCAGCTCGGGGAGGTGCTCGGCCACGGGCTCGTCCAGGTCGAGGTCGCCGTCGTCGGCGAGGAGCAGCACGAGCGCCGCGGTGTAGGGCTTGGTGAGCGAGCCGAGCGGCACGGCCGTGTCCGGGGTGAGCGGGGCGCGGGTGACGGCGTCGGCGACGCCCGTGTGCAGGGAGTGGGTCTCGGCCCCGGTGTCCACGAACAACTGGGCGCCTGGCACCCGGTGGGCGTCGGCGAGGAAGTCGAGGCGGCTCTGGAGTTCCCGGCGGAGGGTGGCCGGCGCGGCAGCGCCGGCCTGACCGGTGGGGACGGTGTACGGCATGAGTGGGTGCTCCCGTTGAGTGGGTTTCCCGTGTGCGGGTGTGGTGCTCGGACGGGTGGGTTTCCCGTGTGCGGGGTGTGGTGCTCGGACGGCGGGCGAGCGGTGCCGCGCCGGTGGTGGGCGAGCGGGCGCGTCCTCGGCGAGGACACGGGGTGCGCGAGGGCTGCCTGGGGAGTGCCTGACACACACCGTCGGCCGCCCGAGGGGCGGGGCCGGCGCAGTCCGGCGCGTGCTGCCGCCCGGCGGAGGACCGGCCTCGTACCGGACGTACCGGGCCGGCTCCGACAACGCGGCGAGAGTGCATGCCGGGCGCCGTCAGCCAGTCGGTAGGTGTCAGGCACGGCCTAGGGCCTCTCGACCTCGACCGGCAGGTGGCGGAGCCCGACGAGTACGGCCGGGTTCTGCGGGACGACATCGTCGTACGACGGGACCGCGAGAGCGCGGAATCGTTTATGCAGCGCGCGCAGCGCGATCCTGGCCTCCAGCCTGGCCAGCGGGGCGCCGAAGCAGAAGTGGATGCCGTGCCCGAACGTCAGATGTGGGTTGGGGTCGCGGTCCGCGAGGAACGTGTCGGGCCGCTCGAACCGCGCGGGGTCGCGGTTGGCGGCGCCCAGGTGGACCATGACCATGGTGTCCGCGGGCAGTTCGCGGCCCCCGAGGACCACGGGCCGGGTGACGCGGCGCCCCAGCTCGGGGAAGGGGGGCAGCCAGCGCAGCACCTCCTCGACGGTCCGCGGGATCCGGTCGGGGTCCGCGCGCAGCGCGCGGTCCGCGCCGGGGTGCCGGTCGAGGGTGACGACTGCGTTGCCGAGCAGGGCGGTGGTGGTGATGTGGCCTGCGACGAGCAGCAGCGCCACGAAGCCCACCATCTCCTGGTCCGCGAGACGGGCCCCGTCCACCTCTGCGGCGACGAGCCTGCTGGTCAGGTCGTCGCCGGGGTCGGCGCGGCGGCGGCGTATGTGGTCCAGCATGTAGCCGTTCATCTCCCGCACGGTGGGAGCGATGGCCTCAAGGGCCCGTTCCAGGTCGGCCATGTCGGGCGCCTCGCCCAGCTGTTCGCCGCCGAACAGCACGCTCGCCCACTCCTGGAACCTGCGGTGCTCCGAGGCCGGGATGCCCAGCAGCTCCGCGATGACGATGATGGGCAGCGGGTGGGCCAGGGCCTCGACGAGGTCGAAGCGGTCCCGGTCCCCGACCGCGTCGAGCAGCCGGGTGCACACGTCCTCGATGCGCGGCTGGAGCCCCTGCACGACGCGGGGGGTGAAGGCCTGGCTGACGAGCGCGCGGAGCGTGCGGTGCCCCGGCGGGTCCATGCCGACGAAGTTGCCCCGGGTGAAGGCCTCGAAGTCCGGCTGGCTCGGCGCGAGCGCGGAGAGGTCGGAAGAGTACGTCGCCGGGTCGGCGAGTACGGCGGAGACGGCCTTGTGGCCGGTCACCTGCCAGACGTCCTGCACGTCGTCGCGGCGCACGGGACCGGCCGCGCGCAGCTCCCGCCAGCGGCCGGGTAACACGTCCAGCAAAAAGGTTTCGCTGGTTATCTGCTCGATGGACACCATGGCTCCTCGGGTGGCGGCAGGCGGACACGGGGCTGCCGTGCCCGCGCGGCGGGATGGTGCGGGAAAAGCGGGAAAAGGTGTGCGGTCGGGCGGTGGCGAGGGCGCCGCCGCCCGCGGACGTACGCGCCGGCCGCGGGCACCCCGGATGCCGCGCGCCCCTGAGCGCGGCCGGCCGACTGCGGCCCTGGGCCCTGCCAGGCCCGTCGTCGTGCCGTCAACACTCCCCGCGCTGTGTGCCGTTGCGATCCCGGCTCACCGGGCACGTTCTCCGTGCGGTACGACCCGACACGCTGATCCCCCCTTGGTGACACCTCCGCGCGGCCCTCGCGCGGTGCCCCGCCGGCGCAAAGCCGGACAGCGGTCCCTGAGCCCGGACCGTCGACGCGAGAGTACGCATCTTCCGCCCGCCCCCGCCCGGATTCCGCTCAATGCGCCCCTCGAATGCTTCCGGTTCCCCGGCGCTCCGGGCACAGTCTTCACACGCCGTCATCACAAAGCAACCCCCCGAAGTCGAACGGAGAGTGACTTGACGGCGGCTTGGCGTAACTCTCGGCGTCCGGCGCATGGCGCGCGGGCGCGTCCGCGCCGGTGAGCGGCCAGGACGCACCCGGTCATCGCGCGAGCAAACAGGCGTTACCAGACCGGGGCGCGCCCCGCGCCACGCTCCGCCGTGCTCAAGTGACCGTTTTTCCCATGCCCTTGATGACACCCCATCGTCGTACCCCGTCTGCTCACCGCGGGGCGGTCAACGGACACCCGGGCCGTACGAAAGGCCCAGGGCCGGCGGTTCCGCTCCGGCCGGCGGGCGGCGCGGTCACAGGCGCTTCATCAGACGGAAGCCGACATCCCACTCCCGGTCGCCCTCGCGGACGGTCACGTCCGACCGGGTCTTCACGGAGCACCAGTAGTGCGCGAACGAACCGCCCTTGACCGGGAAGTAGCGCTCGGCGGGCCTCGCGCGGCGGCCGCCGCGCCGCGCCGTGCGGCGCGGCTCCGGCCCGGGGGTGCAGAGCTCCCAGACGTTGCCGCCGCAGTCGAGGAGGCCGAAGTGGCTGGCTCCTGAGGCGAAGAGCCCCACCGCCGTGGTGGTCCTGATGTCCGTCTGCCGGCTGTTGCCGCGGGTCGTCTCGAAGTCGGCGCCCCAGGGATATCCGTCGAAGCCTTCGGCGGACCGCGCCGCCGCCATCCACTGCGCGACGGCGGGTATCCCCACCCGTTCCCCGCGCAGCGCACCCAGCCAGTTCCCGAACGCGCGCGCCTCGTGGTAACTGATGCCGACAACCGGGTGGTTGGGCAGATCGAACGGCGGCCCGAACCGCTCGGGCGCGCACCACCCGTACCGGTCCCTGCAGGCGATACCCTCCCGCGTCCAGTGGCTGTCCTCGCGGTAGCCGTCGTCGCGCAGGAACACCTCGAACTGCGCGTTGGTCACCGGGTACTTGCTCATACAGAAGGCCGGCACCCGGACTTCGGACGACCCGGACACCGGGACGAGCTGTTCCGGGATGAAGACCCACTCGACGGCCGGGACGGTCACCGCCGTGGAGTGCCCCACCCCGACCCCGGGGCGGTCGTCCCCTACCATCCCCAGGGCGCGGCCGAGCGCCGCGAGTTCCGCCGGCGGACCCGTCGCAGCCCCGGCCAGCCGCCGCTTGATCACACCACGGAGCCGGCGGCGCGCCGTGCCGCCGGGCGTCCCGCCGCGCTGCACGCACTCCGCAGCCCACTCCGGCTGTGCCCCGGCGAGCCAGTCGGCGACCCGGTCGGGACTGCCGTGGAACCGCGGGACCAGCATCAGGACCGCCCGCCAGGGCGACTCGGCCCACCAGGCCGTCGCGTCGACGTGGTCGACCGCCCGTGCGCCGTCCGGGATCCTGACGGACAACGCCGCCGCGGCGAAGTAGTCGCGGATCACCCGGTGGCGGAACGTGATGCCCGAGCCGTCCTCGTCGACGATGCCAACCGCCATGGCGGCCTCGACCAGCCGGGCGCCGCACGCCTCGCCCGCGTCGGCCGGCAACGCCGCCGCCACGGCCGGCTCGCAGCGCTCCTGCCGCATCCGTACGAGGTACTCCGCGACGGGGCCGAGGCCGGCGAACAGCCGGTCGAGCGTGAGATCCCGGTAGCCGGACTCCGCGTGCAGCCTGCTCCACAGCGCCGTGATCAGATGGTCCAGGATGTCGGGCCGGGAGAGGTCGAGGTACTCCCCGGCGCGCCGGATGGTCACCATGGCCCGCAGCAGGAACGGTGTGCGGGCCAGCTGGAGGGCGGCCGGCGGATCGCGCAGCAGCCGGAGTCTGAGCATGGCGACCTCGCTGGGGACGTCCCGCGGCGCCCGCGCGGACAGCGACCACATCTGCTCGCAGTCTCCGCCCGCCGCCAGCCAACTGTCCCTGACCGCCTCGAAGTCGCGGCCCGCCAGCTGCCGGAACAGCTCCTCGGCGAGCGGGGTGCCGAGTTCGCACTCCAGATGGCGCAACACCTCGGGCGGGTCGAGAGGAAGCAACTCCACCTCCACGCAGTTCGGCACGGACCAGTCGAGGCCCCGGGTCGAGCGGGCCGACAGCACGAACGACGCGTGCGGACGGGCGCGCATGAACTCCAGTACGGCGCGCTGGTACGGGGGTGTCAGCTCGTCGAAGTCGTCGAGGTAGAAGACACATCGGTGCAGGATGTCGTCGAGGTCCGCGCCGCCGAGGAAGTGCGTGCCGTCGCGGAGCAGCCGCTCGACGGCCGGGAGCCCGCACTCCGGATCGCCCCGGTCGTCGACGGCGAGCCGCACGGGGACACTCGCCCCTTCGGCCTCGTACTCGCGGCACTGGGCGAGGGCGAGGAGGTCGAGCAGCACGCTCTTGCCCATCCCGGGGGCACCGGTGACGACCGCCCTGCGGATCCGCGCGCGCCGCACGTAGTCCGCGGCGTCCGGCACCACCGTGTGCTGGGCGCTGATGGCCGTGCTCCGCACCTGCGCCCTGGTGACGACCGACGACCGCTCCAGCGAGTCGAAGGACGGTCCCATGCCGCTGACCCGGACCTCCCGCATGAGCCGGCTCTCCAGTGTGCGGGCGAGCCGCCGCACGTGCTGTCCCCCGTCGGCCGCCGGGCCGGCGACCGGCGCGCCGGCCCACGGTGCCAGCTGGTCCGACCGCACACTCCCGTCGTATCCCCTGGACGAGTAGAACACCGGCATCTGGGTGGTGGTTCCGGCCGCGCGCAGCCGGGAGAACTCGGCACTGACCCGCCGTGCGACGAGTGGCATGTCCGGCAGCGAGCCAGGCGTGGTGGGCAGCTCTCCGAGGAGCACGGAGGAGAACCGGCCGGTTCCGGCGGCGGTGAGGTTGACCGCCAGTTCGCCTTCGCGCGTGGCACACAGGGCGAACTGGTCGGTCTGGACGAGGTCGCCCACCGGGAACGTCCCGGGCGGGAGCCCTTGGCGGAGCTCGCGGTGCGGGACGTACCGGCGGCAGGCGTCGAGCAGCAGGATCTGCCGCCCGACCCGGGAGAACGCGGAGGAGCGCAGGGCCTGCGCCAGGTTGTCCACGTCGACGTTGCGCAGGAGGTCCTCACGCGCGTCGGCGGTGAACAGGCGCAGGTGGCCCTGGGGGTCGGTGATCCCGTGGCCGCCCCAGAAGAGGAAGAAGACCTCACATCCGAGTTCCCTGACCCCGTCGAGGAGTGCGGTGTGTATCGCGTCGGACGTCGGCTCGCCGACGCCGACGCCCGTACGGTCCCGCCACTCCTCGACGGCCGCCGGGGCGGCGGAGTTGGCGAAGAGACCGATACGGGCCGGGGGCATGCCCATGGCCAGCAGCCAGTCCGCGAAGCCCAGCGCGTCCGCGGCGGGCCCCACCAGCCGCCAGTCCGGCCCTGCCGCGTACTCCTCGACGCCCACCACCAGAGCGCGGGCGTGCGCGAAGTCGTTCACGGACACGCGCTCAGCACGGCGTCCCAGCACGCGCCGTTCCACCAGTAGGCGCTGTGGCAGCGCGGAAAGGGCTGGCCGTTGTCCACCCGGATGTCCCGGACACGGCCGCCGAACAGGGGCGCGGCCACGTAGGCGAGGAAGTCGCGCCGGTCGTAGATGTTGGTCCAGGGCGGGAACCCGGTGGGCAGCGGGGCGCCGGCCCGCAGGCCCCACAGCGCGTCGAGCTCCCAGAACAGGGGTGCCGCCGTGCCCACGGTGACCAGCCGCGCTTCGGGCCGAGGGGCCGTGGCGAAGAGGTCGGCGCAGATGATGCCGCCCAGGCTGTGCGCGACCACCACGACCGGCGGCTCCAGGCGGTCGATGTGGTCGGCCACGAACCGGCGGACCGCCGAGCCGTCACGCTGGTAGAGGAGGATGTCGCCCGCGACCGAGGACGCCGTCGCGGTGAAGGCATCGCGCCGCCGCGAGACGTAGGAGGTGGTCCGCCCGGCGAAGAACGTACCGACCCGCTGCCGGGCCCGGCCGAGCACGTCGCGGTACTCCTCGCCGGTGGCCGCCGTCACGGCGCGGAGGAACTCGTCCCTGAACTCCCTGTCGTACACGGCCCGCAGCCCGGGACCGCCCGCCCGCTCCACGCCGCGCAACGCTTCCGCGACGGTCGCGCGGACCAGGACGGGCCAGGCGTCCCGCGGCGCGACGCCGCCGTCCCCCAGGTCGCCGAACGGCCGGGACGCGGCGACCGTCCGGCAGCTCCTGGCGAACTCGCCGCCGAGCCCGGCCTCGCGGAACAGCGACTCCGCCGTGCCGGACGCGGCGAAGCGCCCGTACTGCTCCTCCAGGGCGCGTCCCCGCGGCTGCCGCCCGGGGTGGAAGCCGCCTCCCCGGTCCTGGGGCGCGTCCGCCGCTGCCAGCAGGCGGAGTTCGAAGAGAGGGTCCTCCTGGAGCGACTCCCAGACCATGACATCGGCCTCTTCCGGCCCGCCGCCCGCCTCGGCGTCCCTGACCTCGTCCGCCACGGGGACCGACGCGCCGCCGGCGAAGAGTCTGCTCCCGTGCGCGTCCCCCCAGAAGCACCCCTCGACGGTCAGGTCGGGGCGCCGAGCGAGCAACGAGCGCGTCATGACGTCGAGCGTGGCGTCGAACGCCTTCTGCCGGACTCCTGTGCCGTGCACGAACAGGACAGCGGTCACGGTGGCTTCCCCTTGCCGTATGTCGTCGGGTGGTGCCGCTTGCCGTGCCTTGCCGGGTGGTGCCGTTCGCGGTGCGGTGCCGGTGGTGCCCCGCGCCGCCGGACCGCCGGCGGGTGGACAGGTCAACGCCGTGTCATGTGCTGCTCGATGCTCCACCGGACCGTCCGCCGGTGCCAGGCGTGCGCGGTCTGGAGGGCGAGCGCGGTGGTGAACGTCAGGGGCTCGCCGGTGCCCACGTACGGCACCGACTTGATGTACCGGCCCTGACCGCCGTTGCCGATGACCGGGAACTCCCAGCCGTTCGGCTGCCGGCTGGTCCGCAGGAAGTCCAGGGGCCGGAGCACCAGTTCGTGGAAGGGATCGACGCCCAGCTGCAGGAGCGCAAGCGGCAGGGCGGGGGTGTAGCTCTGGAGCGCTATGGCCTCCCGCGAGTCGGGGAGCGTCCCGACCGCGATCTCCAGGCTGGGGGCGCAGAGTTCGGTGCCCAGGGCGCGTGTCAGCGCACGGAGGCCGTGGCGGATCAGGTCGGCGTTGTCGGACGCGGCGCCGGTGTCGCACCACCGGATCGCCCACAGCGCCATCACCGTGCTCGTCGCATCCGGCTCCCCCGCGCCGGTGCGCCAGAGGCCGCTGCGCCGGTGTCTGGTCCGCCTCAGATACCGGGTGGCAGCCTCGACGGCGTCCCCTACGGGCCGCTGACCGGCGGCCTCGCCGCCCGCACCGTCGAGTTGGGCGGCGAGACGCAGGGTGTACGCGCACACGGCGGTGAGGAACAGCGACGGCGGGTTGCGCGAGTCCCGGCTGAAACCCCAGGCGCCGTCCTCGTCCTGGGCGTCGATCAGCCACCGGACGGCGTGGGCGTAGCGCTTCTCGTGCGGGCCCCGGTAGCCCGTCGCGATGAGGGCCCACAGACATGCCGCCGTGGCCCAGACGTTCCGCGAGGCCGCGCTCCAGCACTCGTTCTCCGCGTACACGGCGTCCCCGGTGGTTCCGGCGCTGACCGCGTAGTGCGTGGACCACAGGTAGCCGTGGACCCGGTCGCGCATGGAGGGGCTGAGCAGGCCCATGCGGTGGAGGGCCAGCAGCACCGTGGCGGTCGTCTCGGGCAGCGACTCCGAGGGGACGCCGATCTGCTTCGGGACGCCGCAGTCCTGGTTGAAGGAGGCGATCAGCGGTTCCACCAGGTTGTACAGCGGTGTTCCCCAGAAGGCCGCGGAGAAGTGGAGGTCCCAACCGTGCGCGCGTTCCCGCACGAAGGCCAGGTCACTGTCGTTCCAGATGTCCATCAGTCGTCATTTCTCATCGAGGACGAGTCCTCCACCGAGGCGGGTCTTTTCGAGCACGCACGATATTTCGAGGCCCGATGCTCTGGCGTCCGCTTCGAGCTGCCGGTTCACATGGCGCATGGCGGGGCAGTGGACCGCGCTCCGGGTCTCGCCGAGCGCCCGTTCGGTCGCCGCTCCCGACCGGTCGAGCAGCTCGCTTCCCGTCCAGGTGAACGAGTGCGCCCCCGGCACGTCGATGAACATCGGGCACATGAAGACGCGACCGTCGGGCAGGAAGAGGAGGTTGTCCGCGCTGCGGATCGCGCAGTACCGCCGGTGGGCGCCGGCGGGGACGAAGGTGCGTTCCAGCCGCACGTCGAGCCTGAGGCCGGCCGAGCGTCGCTCGATCTCCGCGGCCAGCGCCCGCCATTCGGGTATCGGCATCACCATCTCCGGTGTGGCGAAACCCCGGTTGGAGACGTAGTGGATGTTCACCCAGCCGAACCCGAGGCGGTCGCAGAGCGCGAGGACGTCGCCGACGTCGCCTGCGTTGGCCCTGCTCACCGACATGATGCCGAAGAGACGGTAGCCGCGCTGCCGGGCCCGCTCGACGTTCTCCATCGTGCGCTCGAAGGACTTCCTGCCCCGGACCGCGTCGTGGGTCCCGGGAGAGGCGCCGTCGATGCTGATGCCGACCACCGGCAGCGGGGCGCCCTCGAAGCGCTCGACGAAGGACCGGAAGCCGTGCAGCCCGTTGGTGACGATCCGCACCCGGAGCCCGCTCGCCCCGGCCAGCAGGACCGCGTCGACAATTCCGGGGTGGAGAGTCGGTTCGCCGCCGAGAAAGGTCACTTCCTCCGTACCCCACATGCGCCGGGCGCCGGTGATCAGGCGGGCCAGGGAATCCTGGGCGAAGCTCTGCGCCGTCGACAGGTTGTCACCGACAAAGCAGTGCGTGCAGCGCAGATTGCACCGATAGGTCACATAGATGTCCAACGACCGCACGCGCACAGGAACCCCCGCCCCTTGATGACTATTTCACAGTGCGATACATCATCGTTTCGCGGAATCCGGCCAGGAAGGCCATGGCGTCGAGTTCGTCGATCTCGCCCTTCGACGCCCAGATGAACTGATCGTGGTCGGCCGGATCCAGCTCTACCTCTCCGTCCAGGTAACGGCAGAGGTAGACCGTCTGAAAGGTCTGCCGCTGGGGAAGCGTGGCCAGATTGGTGTAGGCGTAGAGAAGGCGTTCGATGGAGACCTTGATCTTGGTCTCCTCGTGCACCTCCCTGACGAGCGCGTCCTCCAGGCTCTCGCCCGGGTCCACCGTCCCTCCCGGCAGATCCCACTTGAGGGGCATGTAGTCGTCCACCGCGGACCGGCGTGTCAGCAGGAAACGTCCGTCCCGCTCAATGAGCGCGTGCGCCGCCCCATAGAACAAGGTCATAAGTCTTCGCCTTTCGATTGCGCGCAAAGCCCCGGCACGGATCTTCAGAGGGCACACGGCGGCATACCGCGGACACAGAAACGCCCGCCCTCTTGGGAGGTGCGCTCACCATAGCGTCAACTGGGCCCGGAGTACCGGGCCTTGAACCCTTCCCCTTAAAGATCTTGCGATGAAATGACCGCGGCGGTCACCGATGTGGCCGGTGAGACCGGACAACGCACCCGGCCATTCGCACATCGATTCCCGCCCACCCCACGGGAACGGATCACATCTCCAGCCTTCGCGCTGATATCCGACCCGCACACCGCCCGGACCGGACCGCCCGCCGGGGGGCCGAGACCGCCGGCGCGCCGTGCTCATCGGCGCGCGCCTCCTCCAGGGCGTGGGGGCCGCCCTCTTCATGCCGAGTTCGCTGTCGCTCCTGGTGTTCGCCTTCCCCGAGAAGCGCGAGCGCACCCGGATGCTGGGCCTGTGGTCGGCGATCGTGGGCACCTCGGCGGGCCTCGGTCCGACCCCCGGCGGCCCGCTGGTCAGCGCGCTCGACTGGCGGAGCATCCTCGTCGTCACCCTGCCCATCGGCATCGCCGGGATCCTGCCGACCAGGCGCTGCGTCGCCCGGTCGGCGCCGCGTGCCACCAGGCTCACCGTGCCGGGCCACATGCTGTGGATCGCGGCGCTCGCCGCGCTCAGCTTCACGCTCATCGAGGGCCCCAGGCTGGGCTGGGGCGGGAGCGCCGGTGGCCGCCGTCGCCGCGGCCTCGCTGTGGATGCGCGAACGCCGGACCGGGAACCGGGTCATGCCGTGGCCCCTGTTCCGCCATCCGGCCTTCGCCGGCGCCAGCCTGGTGGGCTTCCTGTTCAACTCCTGACACCCCATTCCGATCTCCGGAACGAGGCTGGACAGAAAGAGAGCCTGAAAATGCGCACAGCGATACGTATCGGCAGGCGACATCTCTCAGTGCAGGCTTGGCCGCGCTGGCTCTGGCCGCGTTTCCCGGCACGGCCACAGCGTCCTCGCCCTCCCCGGAGACGGCCACGCCCGCTGCCTGCATCTCCTACCCGGAGAGCAGGGCTCAGGCCGGGGAAACCGAGGCAGGCGAGGCGGCGAACGGCTGCAAGGCGCTCTCGGCCAACGACCAGAGCCGCTTCCTCACACTGCCCAACGAGCGTTTTCAGCGTTGCCTCTCCAGGGTGAGTACCAGGGCCTCGGCAGAGTCGTTCTATAGCCCTGTGACGTGGGGGTTTGTGGGTGGAGGAGGTACGCGGTGGCGTGGATGGCGATGCCGGCGACGGCAGAGCGAGCCCGTGCTGTCGGCGGTCTCTGTTATGGATGTGGTCATGGACAACGAGACCGCTGCGTGCATTGCACGGCACGACTGGTTCGAAACCTATGACTCGGATTGTTTCGCCTTGATAGAAGGTGCCGACGAGAACGAGGTGATCCGCAGATTCGGTGGAGACCCGGGCACTACGGACATGCGCGGTCCCGAGTTCTACGGGGAGCTGATGCAGGGCCGCGAGACCGGCGACGTGGCGTTCATGCTGCGGGTCGGTACCGCGGCACCGGGGTTGGTCTTCGCGATCGAGAATGGCTTCACGGGCGCCTATGCGCTGCGTAGTCTTTCGCAAGGGGGTGCCCGTGCGTTGTCCATCCTCACGCACGTCAACGGCGCAGACATCATCGGCTACGCAGTCGATGGCAGACTGGTCGTCCACGAGGAACCCTGGGGCCCGCTCACTCCGCTCTCCGACCCGGATCCCGACCCTGCGTGGGACCCGGCCTGGTGCGAGGACCTGACCGACCCGGAGCACGACGAGTGGCTGCGCGGAGCGCGCCAGCTGGTGCTGGCCGAGCGTGTCATGGGTCTGCGCATCGACCCTCGTTGGTTCGAGATACCGCTGCGCACCATCCTGCTGCCGGACCCTTTCTCCAACCCGGTCGTCGACTGGGGGGTCTGGTGAGAGTTTCGGCGTTGCCTCTCCAGGGTGAGGACAGCGTCAACGATGACGGTCATGGCTGGTCGAAGGTCTGTCAAATGACCGGCTCTGCCGCACTTTCGGTGGTGACGGAGCGTGCTGTTGTCCGAGGAGGATGCGGTGGCGGAGCAGAGTGAATCCTGCTCGCCCGTGCATCCGGCGCGCGATCCGCTTGGTCTTGGTGTCGACGCCCTCGGTCGGGCCGTTGCTGTAGGCAAGTGTGAGCCCGGCGATAACGGCGTCGGGGCCGCAGGTGAAGGCGTGCAGGTGCGGCAGGTCGGCCGCTCGGATTTGGGCGATCCAGCAGGTGAGCGCTTCGCAGGGCCTCTGCAAAGTCGTTCTGTAGCCCTGTGACGTGGGGGTGTGTGGGTGGAGGAGGTACGCGGACGTGTTCTGGTCCGGTTGGATGGACGTTCCTACACCTTCACGTCCGAGAAGGGGGATCACGCCCGCGCCATGTCATCGTCCCTCATCCCCGCGCCCGTTCGCACGCCTGTCCCGGAACATGAGCTCCTGGTCCAGTTGCTCGCCGGGATACCTGATCCGCGTCGGCGCCGCGGGGTGCGACATCCGGTGGGCGCTCTCATCGCGGTAGCGGTGTGCGCGGTGATGGCCGGAGCCCGGGGGTTCACCGCGATCGGGGAGTGGGCCCGGGACGCCGGAGGCGCCGCGTTGGAACGGCTGGGCCTGGAGCGGGGCAAGGTGGACGAATCGACGCTGCGGCGCCTGTTCGCCTGCCTCGATGCGGACCGTCTCGATGTGGTGCTGGGTGCCTGGGCTTTGGCCAGGACCGCGCTCGTCGCAGGTCGCCGGGTGATCGCCGTCGACGGCAAGACCGTCCGGGGAGCAGGCGGCGGCTCCGCGGCCCCGCACCTGGTCGCGGCCCTCGCGCACGGGTCCGGGATGGTGCTCGGCCAGGTCGCCGTGAGTGAGAAGAGCAACGCGATCCCAGCCGCCCGTCAGCTGCTTCAGCTCCTCGACCTGGACGGCACGGTCGTCACGATGGACGCGTTGCACACCCAGCACGACACGGCGGACCTGGTGACCGGGTCCGGCGGTGTCTACGTCCTGACGGTGAAGGGCAATCAGAAGTCGCTGTACTCGCAGTTCAAGGCGCTTCCCTGGACTTCGGTGCCCGCCGTCACGAGGACGGATCGAGGACATGGACGCCGCGTCACACGCACGATCAAGGTCGTCCACGTGCCGGCATGGGTCGAGTTCAGCGGGGCCAGGCAGGTCGCCCAGCTGCGGCGCACCGTGACCCGGAAGGGCCGACGGACCGTCGAGATCGTCTACCTGATCACCAGCGCGGACGCCCGTGACGCGTCGCCCGCCACCCTGGCCGCATGGGTGCAGTCGCACTGGGAGATCGAGAACCGCCTGCACTGGGTCCGGGATGTCACCTTCGACGAGGACCGCTCCCAGATCCGAACCGGCAACGCACCCCGCATCATGGCCGCCCTGCGCAACACCGTGATCACCCTGCTCCGCCTGGACGCAAACCACAACATCGCCGCCGCCCTACGCCATCACGCCCGCAGCACCGACCGCCCCATCAACCTGCTCCTGACAGCGTGATCAACGACTTTGCCGGAGCCCTGGGGTGAGCACGGCTTTGGTGATGACGCTCATGCGGTTGGGGCTGATGCGGCATCTGCGGAAGATCTGCCAGGACTTCAGCCGTGCCATGCCTCGTTCGACGGGTGTCCGGGCCGCGGACAGGGCCCGGTTCCCGGTCCGCCCGGTGAGCGTGGGCTCTCCGTGTGGCGGGCGGCGCTTGGCGGTGGTGACCCAGTCGCCTGCACCGATGCAGGCCGTGTCGGCGAGGACCGGGACTCCCTGGCGCGCGCAGATCCGGAGGATCTTGTGGGCGCGGGCGGCCGTGAGGGCATGGGTCCGTCCTGGTAGCGCCGGCGACAGCCACAGAATCCCGCCCACTGGGTCCGTGACGACCTGCACGTTCACTCCGTGCCGCTTCGTGTTTCGAGGAGTGGTCGCCCCTGCCGTCACCGACCCGGTCGCACTCTGCGAGCGTGCCGTCCAGGAGGACGAAGTCCGGGTCGTGTGCGCGCAGCGTCTTCAGCAGGCCCGGCGCCTGCTCGGCGAGCGGAGCGGTGACCGCGGTGACGCAGGCGTGGGCGGTGCCGACGGATGTCCCGAAAGCCGCGGCGATACGGGCGAGAGTGTCGTGGCGGCGCGGGTACCCGAGTGCGACCAGTGCACGACGGTGCGGCGGGAGTTTGCACCGCCGGTCACCCTCGCGGGTGACGATGAGTATCGTGACCCACTCGACCAAGGCGTGAGGCAAATCGAGTGCGGCAGAATGGGGAACCAACAGGGCTCCTGTGCTGTTGAGTTGAGACGTCGAACACCTCCCTCAACGGCACGCGGCCCTGTCCGTTGCGCACCCCGACCCCGCGCCGCCCCGTCACCCGGTCAGTGGCCACTGCGAAAACACTCAGTGTCCTTGTCGGTAACGTTGAGCGTCGTCCGGGCCCCGGGAGGGGTGTGACATCGACCAACCGGACCGCGTATCCGCTGTCCAAGCGGCCGATCATGCCGATCATGCCGATCGACGCCCTTGGCAGACGCCGCGGTGAGAGTATTGGGCAATGGATTGAACGCAGGGGACATTCACTGCCACACGGTGTGTGCCTAGCGTTGAGGAGCGGTGGTTTTCCACTCATGATCCTCTGAAAGGAAATGTCATGGCTGATCGCACCACTCCCGATTCGAGGCCGCTCGACCCCGCGGCGGAGGCCACCATCGAATCGCTGGCCAACGGCCTTGGGTACGCTTCCCGGTCGCCCATCCTGCGGACCCCGGCGGATACGGGTCTCGACTACGAGGAGATCTCCTACCCGTCGTCCGACGGCGTCCCGCTGGAAGGCTGGTTCATTCCCACCAAGGGCTCCACCCGGCTCGTCGTGTGCATGCACGCCTTCGGCTTCAACCGATACGGCTTCCCGAGCCACATCGAGCCGTGGAAATCGGCGTTCGGCCCGGGGAACGACACCGAGATCGACTTCACCCTCGACTACAAGGTCCTCCACGACAACGGCTACAACGTCCTGGCCTTCGACTTCCGCAACTGCGGTCTCAGCGGCGACGCCAACGGCAACCGGATGTCCAACAACCACTTCGAGACCCGCGACGTGATCGGGACCCTGGACTACATCCGCTCCCGTCCGGAGCTGGCCTCCATGACGCTCGGCATCTTCGCCCGCTGCATGGGCGCCGGCGTGACGTTCCGGGCCGTCCACGAGAACCCAGACGCCTTCGACAATGTCGCCTGCCTGGTGGCACCGCTCCTGCTGTCTCCCCGCGTCTTCGTGGAGGCGACCTTGGAGAACGCCGGCCTGAGCGGGCACATCGACGAGGTGGACCGCCGGTTCCAGCTGCTGACGAGCAGAAGCCTCGCCGACGGGAATGTCAGCGACTGGGCACCGTCCGTCACGATGCCGACCCTCACATACGGCACCTATGACGACGCCATCACTCGGCCGTACGACCTCAAGAACGCCTACGCCGCCCTCGGCGCGACCGAGAAGGACATGTTCTGGGTCGAGGACGCCTCGGTGCGCTGGGACGCCTACAAGCACTTCCAGCGCCACCCGCGACGGATCCTGGACTGGTTCAGCGCCTACATGAAGTGACCGACGCAGTGTGCCCGGGATGAACCCCAGGCACACTGTCCACGCCGAGGGGGCGGACTTGCTGGAATCCTGCCGCACGAGCCGCGTCGAAACAGAACTTCGGGAACGCGTCATCGCGGCCTTCGACCATCCCGAAGAACATACGGCGATCAGCGGTGTCACCCTTCACGTGACCCGGGAGCGGGTGGCGCCGACGCTCACGCTCTTCCACCCGACCTTGTACGTCGTCCTGCAGGGCGCCAAACGGATCATCCTCGGCGGCAGGCAGATCGACTACAGCGGCGGTCAGCTCGTACTGATGGGCCTCGACGTCCCCGCCCTGGTCGAGATCACCGAAGCCGACGGCAAGACTCCCTATCTGGCGGTCGAACTGGCCGTAGATCACGAGGTCCTCGGCGAGCTCGTCGCACTCATGCCGCCACGTCAGCCGTCGCGCCCCCAGTCGGTGGGCGTCCATCCGCTGCCTTCCTCGGCGCTTACGGCGACTCTGCGCCTGGTAAAGCTGATGGAGTCGCCCACCGACGCCCGCGTCCTCGCGCCCAGCGTGAAGCGGGAGATCCTGTACCGCGTGCTCAGCAGCGAGGGAGGCGACGGCCTTTTGCAGATGGTGCGCGCCCAGGAGGCGCTCACCGGCATCGGACGGGTGACGAACTGGATGCACGGCCATCTCAGCACACCGATCGCCGTGGAAGATCTCGCCGCACGTGCCCGGATGAGCGTGTCGACCTTTTACCGGGCCTTCAAGGACGCCACGGGGACCACGCCTGTGCAGTACCACAAGATGCTGCGGCTGCACGAGGCGCGACGGCTCGTGGCGCTGCGGTCGCGCAGCATGGTCTCGATCTCGGAGACGGTCGGATACGCGAGCCCAGCCCAGTTCAGCCGCGACTACAAACGCGCCTTCGGGACCGCCCCGGCCCATGAGGCGCGGTACTTCAGCTAGGCCGTGTCTGACAATGATCACGTTGCTGGTTGGCGGAGCCAGAGGATGAGTGAGGCGAGTTCGAGTCCGGCGCGGTAGCGGGTGGCGAGCTTGTCGAAGCGGGTCGCGACGGCGCGGAACTCTTTGATCCGGTTGAAGCAGCGCTCTACGTCGTTGCGGTGCTTGTACGCCTCGGTGTCGAAGGCGGGCGGGCGGCCCCCGCGGGAGCCGCGGCGGAGCCTGTTGGCCTGCTGGTCCCGCCGTTCGGGGATGGTGGCGGTGACGCCGTGGCGCCGCCACCAGGCACGGATGGCCCGGGACGAGTACGCCTTGTCGCCCAGAACCCTGTCCGGGCGGGTACAGGGCCGCCCCTTGCCCGCGCGCGGGACGCGGACCGCGTCCATCATGGCCCCGAACGCGGTGGCGTCGTTGACGTTGCCCGGCGTGAGGACCAGCCCGAGGGGGAGGCCGCGGCCGTCGACGGCCAGGTGGATCTTGGCCGTCAGCCCGCCCCGGGACCGGCCGAGGGCCTGCCGCGCCGCCGAGCATTGCGAATCCGCCAGTTCGTCCCCGCAGGACGCCCCTTTTTACGGGCGCCGGCGGCGTGCTGACGGGCGCGGTTGATCGTGGAGTCCACCGCTACGGTCCACTCGACCTGTCCAACCGCATCGTCGCGGACCTGGACATACTCCAGTAGCTTCGCCCAGGTCCCCTCCGCCTCCCAGCGGGCGAAGCGCTCGTAGACCGTCTGCCAGGGCCCGTACCGCTCGGGCAGGTCCCGCCACGGCGCACCCGTGTGCAGCCGCCACAGCACCCCGTTGACCACCTGCCGGTGATCCCGCCACGGCCGTCCACACCCATCAGCACTCGGAAGCAGCGGCTCTATCCGCTCCCACGCCGCATCCGTCAACTCACCACGACCCGTCACAAGATCGATTATCAGACACCACCTAGGACCCTCGCCGTCCCCCCGCCCCAGGACTGCTGGACCTGGCCGGAGACTCTCGCGCCCGGCACTGCGCAACAACGGCTTGTAGGGATGGAACAACGACGAGACCGCCGTCCAGCAGTCCCCGGCAACGCTCTCGGCCACCGCCACTGCACGCCGTTTGCACGTTTGGCCACCGGTCGGCCACCGGAGACCCTGCTCCGAAGCCTCAGGGCTGACACACCGGCAGATCCAGGGTCTAGCTAAGGAAAAACCCCAGGTCACGGGCTATGTGACCTGGGGTTTCACTGAGCCCCCTGTCGGATTCGAACCGACGACCTACGCATTACAAGTGCGTTGCTCTGGCCAGCTGAGCTAAGGAGGCAGTGCCCTGCGGCGGGGCGTGAGCCCGCCCGTGGCCGTTCCACTCTACACAGGCGCCCGAGGCCCCTACCACGGTCTTCGGGGCGGCCGCACCCCGCCCGAGCCGGCGGGCGTGGCATCGTAGGCGCATGCTGACCCTGAGCATTCTCGGGTTCCTCGCCGAACAGCCCCTGCACGCGTACGAGCTGCGCAACCGGATCTCCGGGCTGTCGGGCAACAGCCGGCCCGTCAGCGACGGGGCCCTGTATCCGGCGCTGGACAGGCTGCGCAGGGCGGGGTTCGTGGTGCGCGAGGAGGCGTCGGGGAGCGGGGCCGCGCGGCGGCACGTGTTCACGCTGACCGAGAGCGGCCGGCGGGAGTTCCTGCGGCGGCTCGCCGCGCCCGCGCCCGTCGAGATCACCGACCGCGACTCGTTCATGATCCTGCTCGCCTTCCTCGGCAAGCTGCCCGACCCCGCGGCACAACTACGCATCCTGCGGAGGCGGTTGAGCTTCTACGACCGGCCCGCCAGTTACTTCTACGAGCACGGCAGGCCGCTGCGCGCGGACGAGATGACCGACAGGTTCAGGCGCGGCATGCTCGCGACCGCCGCCGCGACGGCACACGCCGACGTCGAGTGGCTACGTTCCGTCATCGCGGAGTTGGAGGCCGAGACCGGGGTGCGGGCCGAGCCATGGCCGCAGCGGCGGCCCGCGCACCGCCCCGAGCAGGCACGCAGACCCGCCGGGTGAGCGAACGGGCCGCGCAGGGCGGGCACGAGCAGGTAACACTGCGGAAAAATTCGAGGGTCCTCGACTACTGACAGATCACGAAACGCCGGGTACCGTCACCTCCAGTTCACCCAGGTGGACCAGACCTCTCCATCTCTCTTCCGCACACCCGCGGGGAGAGCCATTCCTTTACTCGGATCGTCCGGCACGTTCCTGCCGGTGAAGGGACACATCCGCCATGGCTACTGTCACGTTCGACAAGGCGACCCGCATATACCCGGGCGGCACCAAGCCCGCCGTGGACCAGCTCGAAATCGACATCGCGGACGGCGAGTTCCTCGTCCTCGTCGGTCCCTCCGGCTGTGGCAAGTCCACCTCCCTGCGCATGCTCGCGGGCCTTGAGGACGTCAATGACGGGGCGATCCGCATCGGTGAGCGCGATGTCACGCACCTGCCGCCGAAGGACCGGGACATCGCCATGGTGTTCCAGAACTACGCGCTCTACCCGCACATGTCCGTCGCCGACAACATGGGCTTCGCCCTGAAGATCGCCGGCGTGAACAAGACGGAGATCCGCGCGAAGGTCGAGGAGGCCGCGAAGATCCTCGACCTCAGCGAGTACCTCGACCGCAAGCCGAAGGCGCTCTCCGGCGGTCAGCGCCAGCGTGTCGCGATGGGCCGTGCCATCGTCCGCGAGCCGCAGGTCTTCCTCATGGACGAGCCGCTGTCGAACCTCGACGCCAAGCTGCGTGTCTCCACCCGTACGCAGATCGCGTCGCTCCAGCGCCGCCTCGGCATCACCACGGTCTACGTCACCCACGACCAGGTCGAGGCCATGACCATGGGCGACCGCGTCGCGGTCCTCAAGGACGGCCTCCTCCAGCAGGTCGACTCGCCGCGCAACATGTACGACCGCCCGGCCAACCTCTTCGTCGCCGGCTTCATCGGCTCCCCCGCGATGAACCTCATCGAGGTCCCGATCACGGACGGCGGCGTGAAGTTCGGCAACAGCGTCGTGCCGGTCAACCGCGACGCGCTCAAGGCCGCGGCCGACAAGGGCGACAAGACCGTGACCGTGGGCGTCCGCCCCGAGCACTTCGACATCGGCGGCGCCGCCGACGCGAAGACACTCACCAAGGACGCGGCCCCCGGTCTCGAAGTCACGGTCAACGTGGTTGAGGAGACCGGCGCCGACGCGTTCATCTTCGGCACCATCGAGGTGAACGGCGAGCGCAGGGACCTGGTCATCCGCGGCAACAGCCGCGCCGTCCCGGAGAAGGGCGCGACGCTGAACGTCGTCCCCCGCGCGGGCGAGACCCACGTCTTCTCCACCTCCACGGGCGAGCGTCTCAGCGACTGACCTCGCTCACGGCAGCCGTCGCGCGGCCCCGCACCCCTCACCGGGCGCGGGGCCGCGCGCGCACGCACCCGGGCCCGCCCCCTCCGGCGCCCCCGGAGCCCGCCCCCACCCAAGTCGACAAATCGCCCACATAACCCCACGCCGTCAACACGCGATTCGAATAAACACGTCGAACCATCCCTCACGTGGGTGACGAAATGTCGCCATATCACTACCGCCCGCTACGCTCGCCCCGTGAACCACTCAGCGCGGCGTATCGGCCGAACTCTCGCATTCGTACTGCCCGTCGTCCTGGTGCTCTCCGGGACCCTCGCGGTCGCCCGTGTCCCCTGGGCGACCAGCCCCGAGACGCAGGCCCTGACGGCCTCCTCGGAGACCGCGTCGGCGCCCGCCACATCGCGTACCCCCCAGGACGTCCTGCGCGACAAGCTCCTCGTGGAGCTCCAGGAGAAGGACCCGGGGATCGCCCTCACCCACCTCCAGCGCGAGGTCGAGGCGCGCCCCTCGCTCGCGAAGCACTGCATGGCCATCGCCCGGGCCCTCGGCCGCGCCGCGGTGCAGCACTACGGCCCCACGCGCGCGCAGTCGTTCTCGCGCCCGGTGTGCGACACGTCGTTCGCGTACGGGGTCTCCACGCAGGCCGCGGCCGGCTGACGCGGACGGGGCCCGCGCCCCGTCCGCCCGCACACCCCTCGTCCCGTCCCGCCCGCACGCCACCCCCGCCCGCCCCGCATCCTCGGCGGTGTTCGCCGCGCCGTCCCGCATAGGGTGCACGCCATGCATACGTTTCCGACGCAGGCGGTCGTGCTGGCGGGCGGCCAGGGGTCAAGACTGCGCCCGTACACCGACGACCGGCCGAAGCCGATGGTCGAGATCCCCGGCACGGGGACCCCGATCATCGGTCACCAGCTGTCCTGGCTCGCCGCCGAGGGTGTGACGGACGCCGTCGTGTCCTGTGGCCACCTCGCCGAAGTCCTGCAGGAGTGGCTGGAGTCGGCGGTGGACGAGCTGCCGCTGCGGGTCACGACCGTGGTCGAGTCGGAGCCGCTCGGCCGCGGCGGCGGCCTGAAGCACGCGGCGGCCCACCTGCCCGCGCCGGACGCGCCCTGGTACGCGACCAACGGCGACATCTGGACGCGTTTCTCGCTGCGCGAGATGGCCGACTTCCACACCGAGCGCGACGCCACCGCGACGCTCGCCCTCGCCCGGCCCAGGATCCCCTGGGGGGCCGTGGAAACCGACGAGTTCGGGCACGTCCTCGACTTCATCGAGGCCCCGCCCTCGCCGTATCTGATCAACGCCGGTGTGTACGTGTTCTCCGCGGACTTCACCGCGCTGCTGCCCGACCGCGGCGACCACGAACGCACCACCTTCCCCCGCCTGGCGCGCGAACGGCGCCTGGCGGGCTTTCCGTTGCCGCAGGGCGCCTACTGGCGCGCCATCGACACGGCGAAGGACCTCACGCAGGCGGCGAAGGAACTCGCGGCGGGGACCACACTGCCCGCGTGAGCCGGCCCGTGCGGTCCCGGCCCCCTCCCGTACGGTCCCGGCCCCCT
>NZ_BAABEP010000016.1:65499-100434 GCF_039540215.1 Streptomyces tremellae | reverse complement strand
CCCGTGGGTCTCGGCCCCCTGCCGTGCGGTCCCGGCCCCCTCCCGTACGGTCCCGGCCCCCTCCCGTGGGTCTCGGCCCCCTGCCGTGCGGTCCCGGCCCCCTCCCGTACGGTCCCGCCTCCCTTCGGCCCCGGCCGCACTCCGCGTCGCCGGGCACAGCAGCGGGCCCCGGCACCGTCCGTGTGCCGGGGCCCGCGCCCTTCTCAACGCCCCGCCACCGTCTTAACGGCCCAGGGCCTTCCCGACCGGGCCTCGCCCGTGACCTTCCGCACGACCAGCGCCAGGGCCTCCTCAACGCCCCAGCGGTGTCCGACCGTTCAGCCGAGCAGGCCGCCGATCGGGTTGCCGCCGGAGGAGGAGGAGGACGAGCCGCCCGACGTGTCGCCGCTCTCCGCGCCGCCCGAGGACGACGTACCGCCGGAGGACGAGGACGAGGAGCCGGCGCTCGCCGAACCGCTGGTGGACGGCGCGACGTTCTGACTCCCCACGGCGGGCGGCGCCTGCTGCTCGGTGGTTCCCGAGGTCGCCTGGCCGCCGCCGCCCTGGCTCTGGGTGGGCGCGCCGCCCTGGGTGCCGGAGGAGCCGGCGCCGCCTCCCGTGCCGCTGCTCGCGCCGGGGGTGCCGGGCGCGGACTGCGTGCCCGCGGTCGGGGTGTGCGAGTGGCCCGCCGAGGGCTCTCCGGTGGGCGTGCCGTCCTCGCCCTGCGCCCGCGCACCCGGCGTGCCCGCGCTGGTGCGGCTCGCGGAGTTCTGCGGCAGCGGTTCACCGGGCAGTTGGTTGACCGGGTCGTGGTTGGGGCCCGGCACGGTCACGACGCCGGACGAGCGGACCGCGCCGCCGAGTACCGACCCCACGAGCAGGGTCACGCCGATGACGATGCTCGCCACGACCGAGCCGCGCCGCAGTACGTAGCGCCGCAGGTCGAGCAGGCTGGAACGGGGGCCGAGCTTGCGCCAGGCGTCGCCGGCGAGCTTGCCGTCGACGGAGTAGACGGGGGCGCCCGCGATGATCAGCGGCGACCAGGCGGCCAGGTAGATGATGTCCGGCGCGTCGTACGCGGGGACGGTCTTCCAGCTCACCGTGACCAGCAGCGCCGCCGACAGCAGCGCGCCGAGGGAGGCGGCGACGCGCTGCCAGAGGCCGAGCACCGTCAGCACGCCGGCGACGATCTGGAGGAACGCCACGCTCAGCCCCGCGCCCACCGGGTGGGCGAGCGCGAAGTCGCGCAGCGGCTCGGCGAGGGCCCACGGGTGCAGCGACGTCAGCCACTTGACCATCGAGCCGCGCTCGCCGCCGTCGAAGTAGACGGGGTCGCACAGCTTGCCCATGCCCGCGTAGACGGAGATGAGGCCGAGGAAGACGCGCAGCGGGAGCAGCACCACGCCGAGGTTCATCCGGCGGCCGGGGAAGTACGCGTGGCGCACCGCCGCCTCGGCCGCGGCGGCGCGGGCACGGGAACGCGCGCCGGTCTGCTCGGGGTCGTCGTCGTCCGGGGTGAGGTCGTAGGCGTCCTCGCGGCCGTACGAGGTGTCGTACGGGTCGTCCGCGTACGCCTCCCCCTCGTACGTGTCGCTGTCGCCGTCGCCGTAACCGGCGCCCCGCGGCGGGGTGTCGTACGCGCCGACGGCCTGGCGCATGGGCGGCAGCAGCGGCGCGTCGGGACCGCGTCCGCCGCCTGCGGCCGGCGCCTGGACGGTGGCGTCCTGGTCGACCCCGACGCGCGGGATGACCTGCGTGGCACCGGCGTCGTACGCGCCGGTGTCGTAAGAGCCCGTGTCGTACGCGCCGTTGTCGTAGCCGCGGACGGCGGGGGTCGCGAGGGCGGTGGTGCCCGCGCCGGAGTCGCGCACGGCCTGGAGGAGCCCGCTCGCGGCGGGATCACCCGGCTGCGACCTGCCGCTCCAGACGACGGGCGCCCTGCGGCGCGCGGTGTTCGCGTCGCGGACCGCAGGGATGCGCGCGGTGTCCGCGACGCCCGCCCCGGCCGCCGCCGCCCGCTGCGCTGCCGCGCGGCGGGGCGCCGGGCGGCTGGGCGTCGCGAGCTTCACGCGGAAGCTCGCGTGGTTCACGATGACCTGCGCGGGGTCGCTGTCCACCTTGAGCATGCTCAGCGGCGGCTGTTCGTCGAACCCGGACCGGGGCGTTCTGGTGTCCACACTCATCTAACCGAGTGACCTGTGGTTAGGACACTGCCTTGACAAGCGGGAAATGTCCGAGACCCGTCAAGATCATTTCCGTGCGGCACGCGCCCGCCGCCCGCTCGGCGCCGGACACAGCGTCCGCACAGCGACGGCTTTCCGCGCGGATCGGTTGCCGACGGATTCGCGTTCTCACACAATTCTCACATTCCGGCCCGGCGCCCGTGAGGCCGCTCTCAGAAAGGCCGCCTAGAAATCCCCTGGGGGCCGGGGGTGTTCGGGCAACCACCGGGCCCCGGCCGGGCCGCACGGCGCCCGGACCACCGCGTCTCCCCGCCCGAGCGACCGGTCCACCACCGTCTCCACGAAGGATGTGCGCGCCATGCCTGCCAGCCCCACCGGAATGCGGGCCGCCGCCCGCAGGGCCCGCCGGACGCTCGGCAAGGTGCGGGCGCGGGCCACGGGCCGCGCGCGGGCGGCGGCGCCCGCGCCGAAGGGCCGGCGGCTGGTGCCGTCGCCCGTGTTCGTGCTGTCGTCCGTACGGTCCGGCTCCACACTGCTGCGCGTCCTGCTCAACAGCCACCCCAAGATCCGCGCCCCGCACGAGATGCACCTGCGGACGCTGGAGGTCCGGCAGACCAAGCCGTACACGGAGAAGGCGATGAAGCAGCTCGGCCTCGACGGCGCCGAGCTCGAACACCTCCTCTGGGACCGGGTGCTCCACCGCGAACTCGTGCACAGCGGCAAGGAGCTGATCGTCGACAAGACCCCGGGCAACGCGCTGATCTGGGAGCGGCTGCGCGAGGCGTGGCCGGACGCGCGCTATCTGTTCCTGCTGCGCCACCCCGCGTCGATGGTCAGTTCCCTGATGAACGGCCGGCCCGACCGCGACCCCGCCGCGACCGCCGCCGAGGTCAAGCGGTACGTGGACGCCGTCGACGAGGCCCGCCGCGCGCTGCCGGGGCTCACCGTGCGTTACGAGGACCTGACCGCGCGGCCCGCCGACACGACCCGGGAGATCTGCGCGTTCCTCGGAGTGGAGTGGGATGCGAGCATGCTGGAGTACGGGAAACAGGAACACGGCCCGTTCCAGGCGTACATCGGCGACTGGAGCGACAACATCAAATCGGGCAGCGTCCAGCAGGCGCGTGAACTGCCCAGGCCCGACGCGGTGCCGGATTCCTTGAGGGAGGTCACGCGCCGCTGGGGATACGCATGTTGAACGACACGAACGAACCCGCCGCCACCGCCCGTGACCAGGCGGACGACGCGCGGGAGCAGCCGGACGGCGCGCGGGTCGCGGCCGGGGGCGCCGCACCGCGGGTCAAGGTCTCGGTGGTGGTCCCGGTCTACAACCCGGGTCCGGCGATCGACGGGCTGATCGCGTCGCTGCTGCGGCAGACGATGCCGGCGGGCGAATGGGAGGCGATCTTCGTCGACGACGGGTCGACGGACGGCACGGGCGCCCGCCTCGACGCGCTGGCGGCCGAGCACCCCGGGTGCGTCAGGGTCGAGCACATCCCGAACTCGGGCTGGCCGTCCCGTCCGCGCAACCTCGGCATCGAGCTGGCGCGCGGCGAGTACGTGCAGTTCGCCGACCACGACGACTGGCTGGGCGACGAGGCGCTGCACCGCCTGTACGCGTACGCGCGGGAGAACGGCGCCGACGTCGTCGTGGGGAAGATGGCGGGCCGCGGCCGGGGCGTGCCGCGCGAGCTGTTCCGCCGCAACCGCCCCGACGCGAAGCTCGCGAAGGACCCGCTGATCGACAGCCTCACCCCGCACAAGATGTTCAGGCGGCGGTTCCTGCTCGACGCGGGGCTGCGCTTCCCCGAGGGCAAACGGCGCCTGGAGGACCACGTGTTCGTGACGGCCGCGTACTTTGCCGCCGCGCGGATCTCCGTGCTCTCCGACTACGTGTGCTACTTCCACGTCGCGCTGGGCGACGCGTCCAACGCGGGCTTCCGGCGCTTCGACCCCGCGGGCTACTTCGGCAACCTGCGCGAGGCGCTCGACATCGTGGACGCCCACACCGAGCCCGGTGCCCTCCGCGACCGGCTGCACCGCAGATGGCTTCGGGTGGAGATGGTGGGCAGACTCACCTCGGCGCGGCACCTCGCCGCGCCGGAGGACTGGCGCAGGGACTTCTTCCGCGAGGTGCGCTCCGTGCTGGTCGAGCGCTTCGCGCCGGGCGTCGCCGCGGGCCTGCCCGCGCCGCAGCGCGCCCTCGCCGCGCTTGTCGAGGCGGATCGCTTCGACGCCGTACGGCAGCTCGCGCTCTGGCAGTCGGGCGTACGGGCCCGGGCCTCGGCGCGGGTGACGGGCGCGTCGGAGATCACCGTGGAGGGTGAGCTGACGGCGCCGGGCGGCGCACCCCTGACGTTCCGCACGGTGGATGGCAGGGACGTACTCGCACCGCCCGTCGACGGCATCCCGGCGCCCGCGCTCGACGTCACCGACCGGGTGAAGTCGGCGCGCATGGACCTGGTGGCGCGGCGGCGCGGGGGCGGCGGCGAGGAGTTCTTCGTGCCGGGCGAAACCACCGCGACCCGCGTACCGGTCGGCGAGGGCACCTTCGCGCTGCGCCACCGCACGGTCGCGAAGCTCGCACCGGACACGATCAACTCCGGTCGCAACGGTGGTCGTTGGGAACTCAAGGCGCGCATCGCCAGCTGCGGCTGGCAGCAGGAGACCGAGCTGCGGGTGTCGCTGGCCATCGCGAGCGACGGCGCGCCGCCGGTACTCAGAAAGGGCACGTCGGCCCCCCTGATGACCCGCCTCAAGCGCCGCGCCCGCCGCCTGACGGGCGGCAGCGGCAGCAAGTAGCCCGCGCCGGGGCCGCAGCGGAAAGGGCCCCGCGCGGCGGGCGCGAGGGAGCGGATTCGCGGGCGCCGGGCCCCGGCGGGGAGGCTCGCGCCTACCGGCGCGGGACCGCGAGCCAGGTGCCGGCGGATCCCAGCACCACGGTCACCGCCGTGACGGTCCACCTCGGCACACGGTCGACCGTCACGTGCAGTCCGCCCCAGCGGAGTTCGAACGCGGGGGCGGGCCCTTCGGCCCGCGGCCCCGCCTTCTCCCCGTCCACGTCCCGGTCCGCGTTCTCGGCCATGTTCCCGTCCCAAGGGCCTCGGCCCCCCGCTTCGGGCGGCTCTCCACAGACATCCCACCCGACCCGGGGCGGGGTGGGCCACCGCGCGCGCCCTGGCGCATCCTGGCGCATTCTCCCCGACCTGCCCGAAGTTGGTTACCGACTGGTCAGTACGGAGAGTCGCGGGCGCACGCCCGATCGGGCGGCCCCGTGCCCGCTTCACGTCCGCGGTATGGACCAAGGCCCGGCCCTTGGCTACCCTCGCGGTCAAGTTGCTCTGCATAAAGGGCACTTGGGCATCATTTGTTCCACTCCCGCCAACCGGAACACAGAAGGGCCATCCCCCCATGAGACGTTCCACCCGGATACGTACCGGCCTCACCGCGCTCCTGCTCACCGGGGCGTTCGCCGCGGCAGGCGCCGTACCTGCCGCCCAGGCCGCGCCCGCCCCCAGCGCGCCGACCCCCGTACAGAAGACGGCGAAGGCCCCGGCCTCCGCCGGACTGATCTCCGCGATGCAGCGGGACCTCGGGCTCTCCGAGGCCGGGGCCAAGGCCCGCCTCGCCGCGGACAAGAAGGCCACCGCGGTCGCCGGGAAGGCGCGCGGCGCCGCGGGCGCGGCGTACGGCGGCTCCTGGATCGACGCGCACACCGGCGCCCTGACCGTGGCCGTCACCACGGAGAAGAAGGCCGCGGCGGTCCGCGCGACAGGTGCCGCCGTCAAGCTGGTGCGGCACAGCGCGCGCCAGCTGGACGCCGTCAAGACCCGCATCGACAAGCTCTCGGCCGCCGCCCCCGCGGGCGTCAGCAGCTGGCGGGTCGACCCGAAGACCAACCAGGTCGTCGTGGACGTCGTCGCAGGCCGACAGGGTGACAACGATGTCCGAAGCTTCGTGTCGCGCGCCCGCGCCACCGGGCCCGTCACCGTGGACCAGGTCGCGGCAAGGCCCCGCACGACCGCCGCGGGCACGGTCGGCGGCGACCCCTGGTACACGGGCAACGTCCGCTGCTCCATCGGCTTCTCGGTCAACGGCGGCTTCGTCACCGCCGGCCACTGCGGCTCGCCCGGCGGCTCGGTGACCGGCTGGGACGGCTCGTACATCGGCAACATCCAGGGCTCGACGTTCCCCGGCAACGACTACGCGTGGGTCAACGTCGGCAGCGGCTGGTGGACCGTGCCGGTCGTCCTCGGCTGGGGCACGGTCTCCGACCAGCTCGTACGCGGCTCCGCCGTGGCGCCCGTCGGCTCCGCGATCTGCCGCTCCGGCTCCACCTCGCACTGGCACTGCGGCAACGTCCAGGCCACCAACGTCACCGTCAACTACGCCCAGGGCGCGGTCTACTCGATGACCCAGACCAGCGTCTGCGTCGAGGCGGGCGACTCAGGCGGCGCCTACATCAGCGGCGACCAGGCCCAGGGCGTCACCTCGGGCGGCTCCGGCAACTGCACCAGCGGCGGCACGTCGTTCTTCCAGCCCATCAACCCGATCCTCAGCCACTACGGCCTGACCCTCCAGACCTCGGCCTGACCCCCGCTCCCCCGGGGCCCAAGCCCAGGACCGGCCCCGCCGCGAGCACCACACACCCGCGGCGGGGCCGCCCCTGACCCCGGCTCCCGGACTCCCTCACCGGGAGCCGCCGTTGCCCCCAGCCGGGGGCTGCGGGGTACGCGGCGCCTCCGGCGGCACCGGCCCGCCGCCGTGCCTGCCGCCGTCCGCACCGGCGGCCTCGCCGCCACGGCCGGCCGGCACCGGGGGCAGGCGGAACGGCACACCGCGCCACCCCCGCCCGTCGGGCACACGGCTCTCGAAGGTCTCCACATGCGTCAGGACCTTCATACGGCTCAACTCCCCTGCTCCTGCTGCGGCTGCGATGGCGGCGGAGTTCGGCGTCGCAGGCCGCGGCAGCGCCCGCGTCCCCGGCACGCCATGCGGTCGAGCGCTGCTTCACCAGCGCCACGCGCACCTCACACCCGGCGCGGGCCACGGGCCGCCCGCCCAACGTCGTCTCCGCCATGCCCACCACTCTGGGAGCAGGCCTCGACCGACCACCACGCATGTGCGCGTGCTTGCACGACGCCGCCCGAACGCGCCCCCGCCACGCGCGAACCCGCGCAGGACCCGCCGCGCCTCGGCCACCGTCGAACGCGTCGATCGCCGCGGTGATGAGGGCGCGGGCGCGGGGGCCGTAGACGGCGAGTTCCGCGAGAGCCGCGAAGGTCCGTGCGTGGGCGAGGATCTCGCGCGGCTGCTCGATCGTCACCTCGGCAGTCACCAACTCGACCACCACCCGCGCGTCGTCGAAGATCCAGAAGCCCTCGACCGGCCACATGGGCCGCGCAGCGTTCGCGGGAATGACACCGAAACTGATCCTGGGGTGCGCCATCGCCCCCAGCAGATGGCCGAGTTGGCCCGCCGTCGCCTCGTCGGGCGCCACGCGCGCCCACAGCACCGACTCCTCGACGAGGATCGCGAACGTGCGGTGACCGTCACCGAGCACGCGCTGCCGCTCGACACGGGCGGCCACGGCCTCTGCCGTGTCGTCCGGGATACCTCGGAACGCGATGATCGAGCCCAGCAACGCCCGTGCGTAAGCGGGCGTCTGCAGGATGCCGGGCACCACACCCGGCTCGTGAACCTGAAGCGCCGGGTCCGCTCGTACTGCGTGCGCGAACTTGCACGTGCGCGGCGGCGTTCGGGGTCAGGCGCGGCGGCGGGCGGTTTCGTAGAGGACGATGCCGGTGGCCACGCCGGCGTTGAGGGACTCGGCGCCGCCCGGCATGGGGATGCGGACACGGAGGTCGCAGGTCTCGCCGACAAGGCGGGAGAGGCCCTTGCCCTCGCTGCCCATGACGATGGCCAACGGGCCGTCGAGCGCGGCCACTTCGGTGATGTCGAGGTCGCCGTCCGCGGCGAGGCCGATGACCGTGAGGCCGGCCTTCTTGTAGGCCTCCAGGGTCCGGGTGAGGTTGGTGCAGCGGGCGACGGGCGTGCGGGCCGCGGTACCCGCCGAGGACTTCCACGCGCCCGCGTTCATGCCCGCGGCGCGCCGCTCGGGCACCACCACGCCGTGCCCGCCGAACGCCGAGACGGAGCGCACGATCGCGCCCAGGTTGCGCGGGTCCGTGACACCGTCGAGCGCGACGATCAGCGGGTCCTCGCCCTCGTCGACCGCGGCCGCCACCAGGTCGTCGGGGTGCGCGTACTCGTACGCGGGGATCTGGAGGACGAGACCCTGGTGGTTGAGCCCGCCCGTGAGCCGGTCGAGCTCGGGCTTGGGCGCCTCCATCAGGTGGATGCCACCGCGGTCGGCCGCCAGCTTGAGCGCGTCGCGCACGCGGTCGTCGTTGTCGATGTACTGCTGCACGTACAGCTGCGTCGCCGGGACGCCGTCGCGCAGCGCCTCGAAGACCGGGTTGCGGCCGACGACCATGTCCGTCGAACCCTTGCCGCCGCGCCGCGCGCGCTGCGGGCGGGACGCCTGCTGGCGGGCCTTCGCGTTGGCGATGCGGTTCTTCACATGGCCCTTGCGGGCGGACGCGGGCGGCGTGGGCCCCTTGCCTTCGAGACCGCGGCGCCGATTGCCGCCGCTGCCGACCTGCGCGCCCTTCTTCCCTGACGCGCGTCGGTTCCTGGGCTGGCTGTTCCCGGCCATGGTGTGTGTGCCTACCTGATTCGTGGGTTGTGGTGCGCGCACCGACCTGGTGCCCGTACCAGAGTACGCAGCCGCGCGGCGCGGCGCCCAACCCCGTGCGAAACCCCTGGCGGGGGCCGTACGGGCGCGGCAGAACGCACGTCGCGCAGGTGTGGAGCCCGGCCCGGCGGTCAGCGCGCCCCGAGGGTCCAGCGCGGGCCCGAGGGGCTGTCCTCGATGACGAGGCCCGACTGCTGGAGCTGGTCGCGGATCCCGTCCGCGGTCGCCCAGTCCTTGCGGGCGCGCGCCGCCTCCCGCTGGTCGAGCACGAGCCGTACGAGGGTGTCGACCGCGCCGTGCAGGTCGGCGCCCCGGTCGCTCTCCTCGGCCCACTGCGGGTCGAGCGGGTCGAGGCCGAGGACGCCGAGCATGGCCCGCACCTCGGCGAGCCTGGCGACCGCGGCCTCCTTGTCGTCGGCTGCGAGCGCCGAGTTGCCCTGCCTGACCGTGGTGTGGACGACGGCCAGCGCGCCGGGCACGCCCAGGTCGTCGTCCATCGCGGCGGCGAACGCGGGCGGCACCTCGGCCGCGGGCTCGACCGCGCCGCCCGCCTTCTCCACGACCCGCTGCACGAACCCCTCGATGCGCGCGAACGCGGACTCCGCCTCGCGGAGCGCCTCCTCGCTGTACTCGATCATCGAGCGGTAGTGCGGGGTGCCCAGGTAGTAGCGGAGCACGATGGGCCGCCAGCGCCTGACCATCTCGGAGACGAGGACGCTGTTGCCGAGGGACTTCGACATCTTCTCGCCGCTCATGGTGACCCAGGCGTTGTGCAGCCAGTACCGCGCGAAGCCGTCGCCGTACGCCTTGGCCTGGGCGATCTCGTTCTCGTGGTGCGGGAAGATCAGGTCGAGGCCGCCGCCGTGGATGTCGAAGACGGGCCCCAGGTACTTGTGGGCCATCGCCGAGCACTCCAGGTGCCAGCCGGGCCTCCCGCGGCCCCAGGGCGTGTCCCAGCTGGGCTCGCCCGGCTTGGCGGCCTTCCACAGCGCGAAGTCGCGGGGGTCGCGCTTGCCGGTCTCGCCCTCGCCCGAGGGCTGTCGCAGGTCGTCCAGATCCTGGTTGGACAGCTCCAGGTAGTCGGGGAAGGAGCGCACGTCGAAGTAGACGTTGCCGTCCGCCGCGTAGGCGTGACCGTTGTCGATCAGGACCCGCATCATCTCGGTCATCTCCGGGATGTGGCCCGTCGCGCGCGGCTCGTAGGTGGGCGGAAGGCAGCCGAGGGCGTCGTAACCCGCGTTGAACGCGCGCTCGTTGGCGTATCCGATGGCCCACCAGGGGCGGCCCTGGTCCGCCGACTTCTGGATGATCTTGTCGTCGATGTCGGTGACGTTGCGCACGAACGTCACGTCGTAGCCCCGGTACTCGAACCAGCGGCGCAGGATGTCGAAGTCGAGGCCCGACCTGATGTGCCCGATGTGGGGCGCGGCCTGCACGGTGGCGCCGCACAGGTAGATCGAGACGCAGCCCGGCGTGAGCGGGGTGAAGTCACGGATCTGCCGGGCGCCGGTGTCGTACAGCCGAATAGTCACGGGTTCAGGGTAATGCGCGGGTGGCTGTGCCCGATGCGCGACGGCCCCATGGACACCGCTCCGTAACCGACCGCGCGCCCCGCCGCGTCCGCGTCCACCGGCGGGGCTCCGCACCGCCCTCCGCCTCGTCCGGCGCCGGGCGCGGCCCCCCGACCCTGTGCCGCCTCCGCGCCTCCGGCCGCCTGGTTCACCCGTACGGTCACGGCCGTACGAACACCCGACCGCGGGCGAGCGCCCCACCCGCGGGCGCAGGGCGGGGCGCGGGCTCAGGCCGGTGGGACGACCAGGGCCGTGGCGATCGCCGCGAGGCCCTCGTCGCGGCCGGTGAAGCCCAGCGCGTCGGAGGTCGCGGCGGAGACGGCGACCGGGGCGCCCACGGCCTCGCTGAGGACCTTCTGGGCCTCGGCGCGGCGCTTGCCGATCTTCGGGCGGGAGCCGACGACCTGCACCGCGACATTGCCGATGGTGAAGCCCGCCTCGCGCACGACGCGCGCGGCCTCCGTCAGCAGGGCGAGGCCGGACGCGCCCGACCACTCGGGTCTGCCGGTGCCGAAGTGGGCGCCGAGGTCGCCGAGGCCCGCCGCGGAGAAGAGGGCGTTGCACGCGGCGTGCGCGACGACGTCCGCGTCGGAGTGGCCGGCGAGCCCGGTGCCCTCGCCCTCCCACAGCAGGCCCGCGCACCACAGCTCGCGGCCCTCCTCGAACGCGTGGATGTCGGTGCCGATGCCGACCCGCGGCAGCACCACGGGTACCGCCGCCCGCACCGGACCGCCGCCGGATTCCTCAGAACTCATCGTTCGCCCGCCTCCTGGCAAGTACCGCCTCCGCGAGGACGAGGTCGAGGGGCCTCGTCACCTTGAACGCCTCCTCGTGGCCCGGCACCACCACCACGGGCGAGCCGAGCTGCTCCACCATGCCCGCGCAGTCCGTCGCGCCCTCGCCCACCGAGCCCACGGTGTCGTGGGCGAGCTGGAGTACCCCGCGCTCGAAGCCCTGCGGGGTCTGCACCGCCCGCAGGGTCGAGCGGTCGGGTGTGGCGACGACCGGCTCGGGTTCGCCGCCGCCGCGCGGCTCGACCTGCTTGACCGTGTCCGCGAGCGGGAGCGCGGGCACGACGGCCTGCGCGCCCGAACGTACGGCCTCGACGACCGCGTCCACCGTGTCGACGGGAACCAGCGGGCGGGCCGCGTCGTGCACGAGGACCGTGGTGATGGTGTCGGGCAGCGCCTTCAGGCCGAGCGCGACGGACTCCTGGCGGGTGTCGCCGCCCGGCACGACGACGTAGTCGGTGCGCTCGGGGAGCACATGCGCGTCGAGCAGGTTCCTGACCTCGGGCGCACCGTCCGGGGGCGCGACGACCACGACCAGTTCGACGGCGCGGGACGCGGCCATCGCGCGGACCGCGTGGACGAGCATCGGGGCGCCGCCCAGCGCGCGGAGCGCCTTGGGGGCGCCAGGGCCGAGCCGCACGCCACGTCCCGCGGCCGGGATCACGGCCGCTGTGCGGTGCGGGCTGGCTTCGTCTGGCATCGGGTGAACTCCGGCAGGTTTGTATCCGCGCCCGACCTGGGTATGGCCTGAACGTGCCGGGCGCGACGCCTTGACCGGACCCTTCCGTGACCATGGTCAAGAGGTGCCGCGCCAGCTTTGTGCCGTACGGCAGTCAGGCTGGGGGACGGGGGATGTACACCGGGCGACGGAAAGAATTCGGGTGTACGGACATGCCGCGGCGCCCGCCGACACGACGGGGACGGAACACGCACCGGTCAGCTCCGACCGCCTCCGAAGAAGCGGCCGCTGACGGCACCGTGCGACACCGGACCCTCGGTCACCGGGCACCACGACACACACAGCGAGCACTACGTGCGGTGCCCTGTCCTCGTCCTCCGCGCATGACGCGCGCGTCGACGGGCAGACGGCACCACATGGGGATTCAGGACGCGAGAACCTCGTCGAGCAGGGCCTCGGCCTTGTCTTCGTTGGTGTTTTCCGCGAGGGCGAGCTCACTCACCAGGATCTGGCGCGCCTTGGCGAGCATGCGCTTCTCGCCGGCGGAGAGCCCGCGCTCCCGCTCCCTGCGCCACAGGTCACGCACGACTTCGGCGACCTTGATGACGTCGCCGGAGGCGAGCTTCTCAAGATTTGCCTTGTAGCGCCGGGACCAGTTCGTCGGCTCCTCTGCGTACGGTGCCCTGAGCACCTCGAAGACCCGGTCCAGTCCGTCCTGACCGACCACATCGCGCACTCCGACGAACTCCGCATTGTCCGCCGGTACGCGCACCGTCAAGTCGCCCTGGGCGACCTTGAGCACCAAGTAGGTCTTGTCCACGCCTTTGATCTGGCGAGTTTCGATAGCCTCGATCAGCGCGGCCCCGTGATGGGGATAGACCACGGTGTCGCCAACCTTGAACGTCATGTGACAGGTACCCCTTCCGTGGCTATCCAGGGTAACACGAGAATGCCCTCTTCTGAATGGCGTTTTCGCAGGTCAGGCCGCATCTCGGGGCTTGACAACAGCCATGCGGACGTGCTGCACCCGACCCTCGGGGGGCGGTATTCGCAGGTCACCGGCGCTGCGGCGGCGCACGGAAACACGCTCGACACGTGCCGCTCAACCCTCCCCAAAGCGGCCGAACATCCGCATTTGTCGGCTTCGTGACGGCAAAATTTCCGCACTCCGTTCGGTTTCCGATGATCCATCCGAGTGGGAAACCGGGCGGATGCGGACTGAAACGGAGATCACATCCGGCCACTCTGCGGCGGGTGCGAGACGAGGGGCGCGAGGGGCTCGCCAAGGGGAGCGGCGGATCATGCCGTACGCACCGGGGACGGCTCCGGGGCGCCACCACGGAATTCCGATCACCCGGCCGTCCGCCGATATTCACAGGAAAGGCACGGCGGAATGCGGCCCACCCCGGAAATGGATCACCCGGATTATGTGAACGGCATGCGAAACCCCGCGGTCGACGGCGGGAACCCACCCCTGGGCGCCCATCGGGGCGGGTCGGGTGCGGGGCCGCGACAACGGGTCGGTAACCTATGGCCGCTGAGTCACCTTTAGCCCGTGCTGACGCATGAGTACGGTCCGGCGGGCCCAGCACGCACGCCGAAGCGCAGCACAGCCGAATACCGCACGTCCCACCCTCCCGTACGTCCAAGGAGATGCCGCCGCCGTGAGCAGCAGCCTTCGACGCGGCGCTCTCGCCGCGACTGCCCTTGTCCTCCCCCTCGCCACGCTGGCCGCGTGCGGCGCGGGTGGCACCGCGCAGACCGACGAGGTGAAGCCGGACAGCGCCGCCACCTCGGTGGGCAACATCAAGGTCCAGAACGTCACGGTGGTGACGCAGCCGCAGCAGGGCGCGTCCGGCCCCGCCGCCGTGACCGGCAAGGTCTTCAACAACGGGAGCACCGCCCAGACGCTCCAGGCGATCAAGCTGCCCGGTACCGGCGCCACGGTGCGGCTGAAGCCCGCCAAGGGCGCGGGCGCGCTGACCGTGCCGGCCCAGGGCTCCGTGACGTTCGGCGGCAAGGGCAACGCGTCCGCGCTGATCCAGAAGGGCCTGCCCGGCTCCCGCAACGGCGACGCCGAGCAGGTCGTCTTCACCCTCAGCAAGACCGGCGACATCGGCGTGCGCGCCCTCGTCGTGCCGGCCACCAGCTACTTCGACCGGGTCGCGCCGACCGGGGCCCCGACGCGGAGCGTGCCTGCCTCGCCGTCCGGCTCCTCCTCCCCCTCGGGCTCCACCAGCCCGTCCGGGTCGCCGTCCGGTTCCCCCTCGGGCGCGGCCTCCGGGTCGCCGTCCGGCGCGGCCACCGGTGCAGGCGGCGGCGCGATCACCGGCTGACGCGGCACGGCCGCCGGAGGCCGCTGAGGCCCCGGTACGACGTGAGGGAGGCGGCCCCCGGTCCGGGGGCCGCCTCCCTCACGTCGTACGCGCGCGCTGCGGTGCCGTACGGCGCGCTGCGCTGTGCCGTGTGGCGCGGGCGTACGGCGCGGTGCCGTACGCGCGGGCAGCGCGCAGCGCGGTCTACGGCTCGAACTTGTAGCCGAGCCCGCGCACCGTGACCAGGTAGCGCGGAGCGCCCGGGTCCGGCTCGATCTTCGCCCGCAGGCGCTTCACATGGACGTCGAGCGTCTTGGTGTCGCCGACGTAGTCCGCGCCCCACACCCGGTCGATGAGCTGCATACGGGTCAGCACGCGGCCCGCGTTGCGCAGCAGCATCTCCAGCAGGTCGAACTCCTTGAGCGGCAGGTCGACCTTGCCGCCCGCCACGGTGACGACGTGCCGGTCGACGTCCATCCGGACAGGGCCCGCCTCCAGGGCGGCCGGGGTGACCTCCTCGGGCTCGCCGCGGCGGCGCAGCACCGCGCGGATGCGGGCCACGAGCTCACGGGAGGAGAAGGGCTTGGTCACATAGTCGTCGGCCCCTATCTCCAGGCCGACGACCTTGTCGATCTCGCTGTCCTTGGCGGTGACCATGATCACCGGGACATTGGACCTGCCGCGCAGCTGGCGGCAGACCTCGGTGCCCGGAAGGCCGGGCAGCATCAGGTCGAGGAGGACGAGATCGGCGCCGTTGCGCTCGAACTCGTCGAGCCCCGCGGGCCCGGTGGTCGCGATGGCGACCTCGAAGCCCTCCTTGCGGAGCATGTAGGAAAGGGCGTCGCTGAAGGATTCCTCATCCTCGACGACGAGCACTCGGGTCACGGAAGGACCTCCGGGGCAGGAATCACGGTCGGAGTATCCAGCACCAGGCTGCGGGCCGTCCCGCGTGGTTCCGGGCGGCTGGGTTCTGCGGGTGCGCGGCGGGCCACGAGGTCGCGGCCCCCGCTGACGGCGGCACAGCGGATGTGCTCGGCGGCGCCGCGCGGTTCTCGGTCGGCGGTCGGGGGGTGGTCGGGGACGGGACCCGTACGGCCATCGGCGCGGGCCTCCCGGCCGGGGGCGCGAGCGGGCGCGGTCGCGGCCTCGCAGCCGGGGGTACGGGCGGGGTCTGCGGCGGACGCGGCTTCGGCCGTGCCGCCTGCGGTGTCGGTGCCGCCTGCGGTGTCAGTGTCGGTGTCGGTGCTGCCTGCGGCGGCACGGTCCGTATGGGTGGCGGCCGGGTCCGGTGCGGCCGCGGGGACCGCGGCGGACGGGGCTCCGGCGACGGACGACGCCCGCGGGTCGGGCGCCGACTGGTCCGGGCGGCGGGCCGGGCTGTCGGCGGCGGTGTCCTGGGCGTAGCCGGGGTCGAGGTCGTCGTCCTGGTCGGGTGCGTCCTCGCCGTCCCCGGACGCGGAGACGGCGGGGGACGCCGAGCGGTCGCGGGTGACGCCCGCCTCCGGGAGGCGGAGCGTGAAGGTCGATCCCTGGCCCTCGGAGCTCCAGACCGTGACGTCGCCGCCGTGCGAGGCCGCGACGTGTTTGACGATCGCGAGGCCGAGGCCCGTACCTCCGGTGGCGCGGGAGCGGGCCGGGTCGACGCGGTAGAAGCGCTCGAAGATGCGCTCGCGGTCCTTCTCCGAGATGCCTATGCCCTGGTCGGTGACGGCGATCTCGATCACCGCGCCGCTCGCCGCGGCCGTGCGCGAGACGGCGATGCCGACGCGGGTGCGGGCCGGGGAGTAGTTGACGGCGTTCTCCACGAGGTTGCCCAGGGCGGCGGCCAGCTGGCCGCGGTTGCCCCAGACGAAGAGGTCGACGTCGCCGCCCGCCGCCATGGTGATCTGCTTCGTGGACGCGGGGTGCCGCGACCTGTCGATGGCCTCGGCGACCAGCTCGTCCACCCGGACGGGCTCGGCGTCCTCCAGCGGGTCGTCGTTCTGCACCCGGGAGAGGTCGATCAGCTCCTGTACGAGATTGGTGAGCCGGGTCGCCTCGATCTGCATGCGCCCGGCGAAGCGGTCCACGGCCTCGGGATCGTCGGAGGCGTCCATGACGGCCTCGGAGAGCAGCGAGAGCGCGCCGACCGGGGTCTTGAGCTCATGGCTGACATTCGCGACGAAGTCGCGCCGTACCGCCTCGATGCGGCGGGCCTCCGTCAGGTCCTCCACCAGCAGCAGCACCAGGCGGGAGCCGAGCGGCGCCACGCGGGCGGAGACCGCGAGCGCCTCGCCGCGCCCCGTGCCCCTGCGGGGCAGGTCCAGCTCGATCTGCCGTATCTCGCCGTCCCTGCGGGTGTCGCGCGCCATGTGCAGCATCGGCTCGACGGCCAGCTTGCCGCCCCTGACCAGGCCGAGCGCATACGCGGCGGAGCTGGCCTTGACGACGGCGTCGCTCTCGTCGAGCACGACGGCCGAGGAGCGCAGGACCGAGAGGACCGTGTCGACACCGGGCGGCAGCACGGCGTCGGTGTGCAGCGAGGTGCGCGTGGGCCTGCGCTGGTCGCGCTCGCTCCAGCGGAATGCCAGCATGGCGATCACGCCGGTGCACACGCCGGCGATCGCTGCCAATGCGGCGACCGCCGCGTTCACGTCCATGCCTTCACATTAAGCGGGCCCACCGACACTCTCCCAGCCGTCCGAGTGCCTGCTCGAACACTCGTCGCCCAGAGTTCACCGAGGGGACAGTGGCGGTTCACTTGGGCGGGAGGCCCCGGACTCGTGTTCCGGCCACCGTGGGGGCGTGGGGGGCGAGCGCCTTCCCGCCCGCCATCCTGACCAGGAACGTCAAGCGCGGGAGCGCTGGAGAGGGACACACCCATGCGGGACGCGTACCACGAGGAACTGGACTCGATCAGCGACGACCTCGTCGCCATGGCCCGGCAGGTCGGGTCCGCCATCGGGCGTGCCACGACCTCCATGCTCGACGCCGACCTGAAGCTCGCGGAGAGCGTCATCGCCGCAGACGCGAAGGTCGACCAGACCCAGCACGACCTGGAGGCGCGCGCCATCGCGCTCCTCGCGCAGCAGCAGCCGGTGGCGACGGACCTCAGGATCGTCGTCACGTCCCTGCGGATGAGCGCCGACCTGGAGCGCGCGGGCGACCTCGCGCAGCACGTGGCGAAGCTGACCCGGCTGCGCTACCCGGAGTCGCCGGTCCCGCAGGACCTCCAGGCGACGCTGCTCGAAATGGGGCAGCTCGCCCAGCGGCTGATGGCGAAGGCCGCCGAGGTGATCATCACCAAGGACATCGACCTGGCGATGCAGCTCGAACGGGACGACGACGAGATGGACCTGCTGCACCGCACGCTGTTCCAGCACCTGATGGACGACCGCTGGAAGCACGGCATCGAGACCGCCGTCGACGTGACGCTGCTCGGCCGCTACTACGAGCGGTTCGCCGACCACGCGGTCTCCGTCGCCAAGCGCGTCGTGTACCTGGTGACCGGCGAGCACGCGGACGAGATCCAGCCGGACACCGTCTGAGGCCCCGCGTGGCGGGCCGCGCCGGGCGTCGGCCCGTGCCGGCCGGGGTCGTCGGAGCCGTCTGGCCGGCCGGGGCGGCCGGGGCGGCCGGGGCTGCCGGGGCGGCCGGGGCTGCCGGGGCGGCCGGGGCTGCCGGGGCTGCCGGGGCTGCCGGACCAGTGCGGGCCGTCTGGCCGGCCGGGGCTGCCGGACCGGCCGGGGCGCCTGTACCGCTCGGGTCGCACGAGCCCCGTGCGTCACGCGCGTCGCAGCCGGTCGCACGAGCCACGGGGCGCGGGCCCGTGCGCCGGTGGTGAGCCGCCGATGCGCCGGTGGTGAGCCGTTGCCCGACACCCCGGCGCCGTCGTCCCATGGGAGACGGACTGTGCACCCTCACGCCACCGCGGCCCCGCCCCGAGGCCCCGGCACCACTGGAGGAGAGACCATGGCCGAATCTTCCGCCCCCGCCGCCGCGAGGACCACCGCGAAGGCCGGCGCCGACGCACCGCGCCCCACCGCTGCCGCCCGCCCGCACCTGCCGGTGCTCGGAGCCTGCGGCTGCGGCTCGGGCTGCGGCTGCGGCTGCCAGTCGGGCGGCGCCTGCCAGTGCGGCGGGGGCTGCTGAGGGGCGCGTACCCCTGTCCCTTGCCTGAGGGCCCGATGGCCCGATGGCCCGATGACTTGACGGCGTGAGGCCTGCCGGCCTGACGCCCGTACGGCACCGGGCCCTGCCCTCGTACGGCCGGACGCGCCCGGTGCGCGGGGCGGGGCTCGGTCCCGTACGGCCGCGGGCGGCTCACGCCCGTACCGGATCCGGCCCGCGCGGCGCGGCTGGGGCACGCCCCTTCACGCGTCCCGCCGGACGGAGGCGGCGACTCCGCTCAGCCCGGCCCCGCGGCGAGCCCGGTCGCGCACGCCGTGAGCAGGGTGGTGAGGCGCGGGGCGAAGTCCAGCGCCGCGTGGCCCCAGTCGGGCACCTCCTCGTACAGCTTCGCGAGGGTCGGGGTGGGGTGGGAGACCTGCCAGAGGCCCGCGGAGAGCACGACCGCTGCCGCGAGCAGGCTCACGACCTGCCCCGCTGCCAGAGCGCTCGCGCGGTCGAGCGCGGTCGCGATCGCGTCGTGGGCCGCCGTGGCGTTGGTCTTGTAACGGCGCGCCCGCTCGATGTCGACATCGCCTTCGAGGTGCAGCGGGACATGGGTCAGCAGGTCGCAGAAGACCGGCAGCCCGATCAGGGTGGAGCTGACCACGGCCGCGGTCTGCGCGGGCGTCAGGCCGGTGCGGTCGCCGAGCTCGTCGGCGACCGCGTCGCGCCACTGGCCCCAGCCGCGCTCCGCGAGTTCGAGGAGGAGGTCCTCCTTCTTGCTGTAGTACCGCCGCACGCCGGTGCGGTGCAGGCCCGCCCGCTCGGTGACCTCGGCGAGCGTCACGTACCGCACACCGCCCCGTTCGAGCGCGACGGCCTCCGCCGCCTGGAGCAGATCGTCCGCGCGGCGCGCCTTGTCCTCGGCTGATCGGGCCCTCTGACGCATGCCCGAAGAATAACGCACCCCATGATGCGCTTTCCGGCCGTCCGTAGTACGGTCGCATTAACGCATCATGAGGTGCGTTATCTCGGAAGGGGTACATCCTGTGAAAGCCGTCCAGGTCAGCCGTTTCGGCGACCCCCGTGTACTCACGCTCGCCGACGTACCGGAGCCCGTACCGGGGCCCGGGCAGGTCGCCGTCGACGTCAGCCACGCGGCCGTCGGACTCGTCGACGTCTACATCCGGCAGGGGCTTTTCAAGGACCGCGACGGGCTGCCGCGGCCGCCCTACGTGCCCGGCCTCGAAGTCGCCGGCACGGTCAGGGCGCTCGGCGACGGCGTCACCGGTCTCGCCGTCGGGGAGCGGGTGGTGGCGCTGGCGGCCGACGGGACGGGCGGGTACGCGCCGGTGTACGTGGCCGACCGGGCCCGGGTCTTCTCCACCGAGGGCCACCCCATCGACCCCGCGCTCGCCGTCGCCGTCCTGCCCAACGCGCTGATGGCCCACGTCGCCCTCACCCGCGCTGTCCACATCGCGCCGGGCGAGAGCGTCCTCGTGCACGGCGCGCTCGGCGCGTTCGGGGCCGTCTTCCCGGGCATCGCACGGCAGTTGGGCGTGTCGCGGGTCGTCGGCACGGTCCGTGCCGGGCGGCTGGCCGCCGCCGCTGCCACCCGGCTGCCGTACGACACCGTCGTCGACTCCGCCCTGCTGCCCGAGGCCCTCGCGGGCGAGAAGTTCGACGTGGTCGTCGACCCGGTGGGCGGCGCGGTCCGCGCGCAGAGCCTCGACCTGCTCGCGCCCTCGGGCCGCCTCCTGCTGGTCGGCAACGCGAGCGGCGACTGGAGCGGGACCGCGGGACTCGACGGCAACGCGCTCTGGTACGGGAACCTCACGGTCACCGGCTTCAACGCGGGCGCCTACCTGCCCGCGCACCCCGACGCCGTACCCCCCGCTGCCGCCGCCGCCCTCGCGGCCGCCGCCGCGGGCCTGCTCGACATCGAACTCGACACCTTCCCGCTCGCCGAGGCCGCCGCCGCCCACGAGCGCCTGGAGAACCACACGGCGAGCGGCCGTATCGTCCTCACGGTGTGAGAGGCGGCCTCGCGGCGCGGGCGGCGTCCTGCCGGTCCCGCCGACGCCCCGGCCGGTAATGTCGAGAACCCGAGACCGGCTCCGTCCCCGCCGTGAACGCGACCGCGAGGGGTCGCACCCAGCATCGAGGAAGACGCGATGGCCAAGTACCTGCTGCTCAAGCACTACCGGGGCGCCCCGGCCTCGGTGAACGACGTCCCCATGGACCGGTGGACGCCCGAGGAGATCTCGGCGCACGTCCAGTACATGGAGGACTTCGCCGACCGGCTGCGGGAAACAGGCGAGTACGTCGACAGCCGGGCGCTCTCGCCCGACGGGATGTTCGTACGGTACGACGGGCCGGGGCGCCCGCCGGTCACGGACGGACCGTTCCCCGAGACCAAGGACCTCATCGCCGGCTGGATGGCGATCGACGTCGACAGCCAGGAGCGCGCCATCGAGCTGGCCGGGGAGCTGTCGGCGGCCCCCGGGGCGGGCGGGAAGCCGATCCACGAGTGGCTCGAAGTGCGGCCGTTCCTGACCGCGCCGCCCACCGTCACGGAGTGAGCCCCGCGGTGGACGAGGCCCTGCTGCGCGGCCTCACGCCCGGGGTGCTCGCGATCCTCGTCCGCCGCGGAGCCGACTTCGCCGCGGCCGAGGACGCCGTGCAGGAGGCGCTGGTCGAGGCGGTACGCGTCTGGCCGGCCGCGCCCGTACGCGACCCGAAGGGCTGGCTCGTCACCGTCGCCTGGCGGCGGTTCCTCGACGCGACCCGCGCCGACGCGGCGCGCCGCAGGCGCGAGGAGCGCGCGGGCGGGGAGCCGGCGCCCGGCCCCGCGCTCTCGGCCGACGACACGCTCCAGCTCTACTTCCTCTGCGCGCACCCGTCGCTCTCGCCGTCCTCTGCGGTCGCGCTGACCCTGCGGGCCGTGGGCGGGCTGACCACCCGCCAGATCGCCGAGGCGTACCTGGTGCCCGAGGCGACGATGGCCCAGAGGATCAGCCGCGCCAAGCGGACGGTCTCCGGCGCGCGGCTCGACAGGCCGGGCGACGTCGCCACCGTCCTGCGCGTCCTCTACCTGGTCTTCAACGAGGGCTACTCGGGCGACGTCGACCTCGCCGCGGAGGCCATCCGCCTCACCCGGCAGCTCGCCTCCGTAATCGACCACCCCGAGGCGGCGGGCCTGCTCGCGCTCATGCTGCTGCACCACGCGCGCCGCGCCGCCAGGACCGCGCGGGACGGGAGCCTCGTGCCGCTCGCGGAGCAGGACCGGGGCCGCTGGGACACGCAGCTGATCACCGAGGGGGTCGCCCTCCTCCAAGCGGCCCTGGCCCGGGATCGGTTGGGCGAGTTCCAGGCGCAGGCCGCGATCGCCGCGCTGCACGCGGACGCGCGCACGGTCGAGGAGACCGACTGGGTCCAGATCGTCGAGTGGTACGACGAACTCGCCCGCCTCACCGACAACCCCGTCGTCCGCCTCAACCGCGCGGTGGCCGTGGGCGAGGCCGACGGCCCCCGCGCAGGCCTCGCCGCCCTGGCCGCCCTCGACCCCGCCCTCCCCCGCCACACCGCCGCCGCGGCCCACCTCCACGAACGCGCAGGCGACCTCCCCCTGGCGGCCCGCCTCTACACCGAGGCCGCCGCCCAGGCCACCAGCCTCGCAGAACGAGCCCACCTCACCCGCCAAGCAGCCCGCCTGAACGGGGAGTCGGGGGCTCGGGGTGCGTGAGGCCACGTGAGCGGTGAACACACCGGCGCACGTCAGCCCCGCCGTGGCCCGTGCTGGCATGCAGGACCGGCACACGCGGGCCCGTATCAGTCGTGTGCCCCTGAGGCTTGCGCTGTGACGCTTCCGTTGTCGGCTTCGCGCGTGCTCCATCGGGCCAGCAGGCGGAGGGAGGTCTCGGACGGGCTGCCTGGCTCGGTGCCGTAGACGAAGAGGATCTGGTCCGGGTCGTCGCCGGGGATGAGTGCCTGGTAGGTGACGGTGAGATCGCCGACGAGCGGATGGTGGTAGTCCTTGGTGCCCGTCGTGCGCCGGTGGACCTTGTTGTCCGACCAGAAGCGGCGGAATTCCTCGCTGCGTATGGACAGGTCACCGACCAGGGCGCTCAGGGCCGGGTCGTCCGGGTGGCGGCCCGCGTCGAGGCGGAGCATCGCGGCGGTGTCCGCGGCGACGCGGGTCCAGTCCCGGTACAGCTCGCGCGCGTGCGGGTCGAGGAAGACGAAGCGGGCCTGGTTACGCTCAGCCGCGGGGAGCGCGCGGAAGTCGGTGATCAGGCGTCCGGCGAGCTGGTTGTGGGCCAGTACGTCGAGGCGCCGACCGAGGACGAAGCCGGGGCGGCAGGTCTGCTGGAAGATGTCCAGCAGGTCCCAGGTGGCGCGGTGGACTCGCTGGGGTCGGGAGCGCCGGCGCCGGACGGGCCGGGGCCGGCCGAGCGTGTGCAGGTGGCTGCGCTCGGCGTCGTCCAGGTGCAGGGCGGTGGCGAGCGCGTCGAGGACTTCCACCGAGGCACTGCGACTGCGGCCCTGTTCGAGGCGCGTGTAGTAGTCCACGCTCACACCGGCCAGCCGAGCGAGTTCCTCCCGGCGCAGGCCGGACACCCGGCGTCGGCCCAGGCCGGGGTCGGCGAGCCCGGCTTCCTCTGGGGTGAGGCGCGAGCGAGCAGAGCGGAGGAACTCCGCCATCCGCGCGCTGTCGGGGTACTCACGGTCCATCCGTCCAGGGTCGCGCATGCGCCGGAGATTCGACGGCGGAGAGGGTGGCCCAGTTCGTCCCCCGAAAAGGCGGGCCACTCTACGGCCTCTTCTGCCTGCTCAGAGCTGGTTCTGTGGACACCGGGCCGCGCCGCCGGAAGTGGCGGTCGATGCAGTGCCCGAACAGACGATATGGAGGCATCTCATGTCGACGTGGTTCATCACCGGTGCGTCCCGCGGGCTGGGACTGGAAGTCGCGCGGGCCGCGCTCCGGGGCGGTGACACGGTCGTGGCCGCCGCTCGAAACCCGCGGAAACTGCCCGCTGACCTGACGCGCTCCGACCGAGTCCTCGGCGTCACCCTCGACATCACCCGGGGTGAGGAGATCACGCCTGCCGTTGAAACGGCAGTGCAGCGTTTCGGCAAGGTCGACGTCCTCGTCAACAACGCGGGCCGTGGCCTGCTCGGGGCACTGGAGGAGATCACGGACGCCGAGGCGCGCTCGCTGTTCGACCTCAACGTCTTCGGCCTGATCAACATGACCCGCGCCGTCCTGCCCTCCATGCGAGCAGCAGGAGCGGGGAAGATCGTGCACATCGGCTCCCGCTCCGGGTTCGAGGGGGAGCCCGGCGTGAGCATGTACAGCGCCTCGAAGTTCGCGGTGGCCGGCATCAGCGAGGCTCTCGCGGTGGAACTGGAGCCGTTCGGGATCCAGAGCATGGTCGTGGAGCCCGGCGTCTTCCGCACCGACTTCCTCGACACCAGTTCCCTGTCGACCGCGGCCCGGCGCATCCCCGCCTACGACGGCACCCCCGCCCACGCCACCCTGGACTGGATCGACACCGCCAACCACACCCAGCTCGGGGATCCCGTCAAGGGGGCCGCCCTGATCTACGAGGTCGCCAGTGGGGACAAGCTTCCCGGGCACCTGGCCCTGGGCCGCGACGCGGTCGAGCGCCGGCTCGTCAAGATCCGCAGCCTTCAGGACGACCTCGCAACCTGGCAGGAGAAGTCCGCCGCCACCGCCTGCGACGACGCCTGATCGCCCCGGCCCTGAGAAACAGGAAGTACCCCTGCCACGACATCCCTGCCCTCCTGTACGGCGGCCCCCATCCCACGAGCGATCGTGCGATGTTCCGGCAGACCGCCGACCGGCTGCGCGAGGCGGTCGGCCGTGGGCGGTTCGAGAAGGGCGCTGCGGCTGGCTTCGGGGGTGCCTGTCATCCGGCTGGTGCGCACCGCGTACGACACCGAGGGTCGGGCCGTGGAGGTCTGCGACACCGTGATGGCGGCGGACGCGTACGTGCTCGCGTACCGGCTTCCCGCGACGTGAGCGGGCCGCGGGGCCGGGGCGCGCCTGGACGGCGGAAGCCCCCTGCTCGCGGGGGCCGCGGGCCAGGGGGCCTCGGGTGGGACAGGGCTCGGGGAAGCGGGTTACTTCTTCTTGCCCTGGTTCTTGACCGCCTCGATGGCCGCGGCGGCTGCGGCCGGGTCGAGGTAGGTGCCACCGGGGGTGACGGGGTGGAAGTCGGCGTCGAGGTCGTAGACCAGGGGGATGCCGGTGGGGATGTTGAGCGCGGCGATGTCCTCGTCGGAGATGTTGTCGAGGTGCTTGACGAGGGCGCGGAGGCTGTTGCCGTGGGCGGCGACGAGGACCGTGCGGCCCGCGAGGAGGTCGGGGACGATCGCGTCGTACCAGTACGGCAGCATGCGGACGACGACGTCCTTGAGGCACTCGGTGCGGGGGCGCAGCTCGCTGGGGATCGTCGCGTAGCGCGGGTCGTCGCTCTGGGAGAACTCGGCGCCGTCTTCCAGGGCCGGCGGCGGGGTGTCGTACGAGCGGCGCCACAGCATGAACTGCTCCTCGCCGAACTCGGCGAGCGTCTGGGCCTTGTCCTTGCCCTGGAGGGCGCCGTAGTGGCGCTCGTTGAGGCGCCAGGACCGCTGCACCGGCAGCCAGAGGCGGTCCATGGCCTCAAGCGCGAGCTGCGAGGTGCGGATGGCGCGCTTGAGGACGGAGGTGTGGAGGATGTCGGGCGTCAGGCCGGCGTCCTTGATCAGCTCGCCGCCACGGACCGCCTCCTTCTCGCCCTTGGCGTTGAGGTTGACGTCCACCCAGCCGGTGAACAGGTTCTTCTCGTTCCACTCGCTCTCGCCATGGCGGAGGAGGATCAGCTTGTACGGTGCGTCGGCCATGGGGCCGAGCCTAATGGACGGTGTCCGGCGCGTTCCGGGGTGCCGGGCCACCGGGCGGCCAGGGCCGTCGCCGTAAACGGGTGGCCGCGGCGGGACGGGCGTACGTAAGCTGCGCCTGCGCCGCGTGACGCTTACCTGCGGCGCATCCGCTGCGCACACCCCGGGGGCCTTCCATGCCGCTCGCCCTGTCCACATCCAGCGCCGGGCGTGCGGTCCGGGAGAGCGTCGCCGGGCTGCCGCGCGCCTTCTGGTGGCTGTGGACCAGCACGCTGGTCAACCGGCTCGGCGCGTTCGTCGCGACGTTCATGGCGCTCTACCTGACCGTGGAGCGCGGGTACTCCGCCTCGTACGCGGGTCTCGTCGCCTCCCTCTACGGGCTCGGCGGCGTGGTGGCCTCGCTGGGCGGCGGCGTGCTCGCGGACCGGCTCGGCAGACGGCCCACGATGCTGATCGCGCAGTGCTCGACGGCCGCGTCGGTCGCGCTGCTCGGGCTGGTGCGCAGCCCGGTGGCCATCGCGGCGGTCGCGGTCGCCGTGGGCATGGCGTCCGCCGCCTCGCGCCCCGCCGTGCAGGCGATGATGGCCGACATCGTCAGGCCGGAGGACCGGGTGCGGGCCTTCTCCCTCAACTACTGGGCGATCAACCTGGGCTTCGCGGTGTCGTCGGCCCTCGCCGGGTTCGTCGCCCAGTACAGCTACCGCGCGGGGTTCTTCGGCGAGGCGGGCATGACCCTGCTCTGCGCGGTCGTGGTGTTCGCGAAGCTGCCGGAGTCACGGCCGGCCGCCGGGACCGGCCGGGGCGGGGAGCGCGGGGAGGACGAGCGTACGGGCGGGATCCGCGCGCCGCGGGTCAGCATGCTGACGGTGGTGCGCGACGGCCGGTTCATGAGCGTCGTCGGGCTGTCCTTCGTGGTCGCGCTGATCTTCCAGCAGAGCTCGGTCGGCCTGCCGGTCGCCATGGGCGAGGCCGGCTTCAGCAGCACGGAGTTCGGCATCGCCGCCGCGGCGAACGGCCTGCTGATCGTGGCGCTCCAGATCCCGGTGACCCGCCTCATCCAGCACCGCGACCCGCGCCGCCTGCTCATCGTGTCGTCACTGCTCGCGGGGTACGGGTTCGGGCTGACGGTGTTCGCGGGATCGCTCGCGGCATACGTACTGACGGTGTGCGTGTGGACGCTCGCCGAGGCCGTCAACGCGCCGACGCAGACCGGGCTCGTCGTGCGCCTCTCCCCCGCTCACGGCCGGGGCCGCTACCAGGGCATGTACTCCATGTCGTGGTCGGTCGCCGCGCTCGCGGCCCCGCTGGTGTCCGGGACCGTCCTCGACCACGTGGGCGCCCGGTGGCTGTGGGGCGGCTGCGCGGTCCTCGGCACGGCGGCCGCGCTCGGGTACGGGCTGTTGATGCGCGGGCTGGGCCCCGCGGCCACCACCACCCCGGGAGCACCTAAGGCCGCGGGAGCACCGGAGGCCGCGGGAGCACCGGGCACGGGAGCCGTGCGTACGGGGGCGCCGGAAGCTGCCGCTGGAGCGCGGGCGCCCGGGGCGCCGGGCGCGGGGGTCGCGGTTCCGGCCCGGCCCGGTACGGGGGCGCCGGGTGTGGAAGCGGGTACGGCGGAGACGGGGGAGGCCGCCGCTACGGGGGCGGGCACGGCGGGGGCCCGTACGCCCGGTGCCGGCACGCCGCCCGCACAGGCCACGGGCACGGGCGCACCACCCGCCTGAGACGCACCGCCCCGCCTGAGACGCACCGCGACGGCGCCCGCCTCAGTACACCAGCGCCTGCACGCCCTCCCCCATGACCTCGCTGACGAAGACCTGCGCGCCCGCGATGCGCACGCCGTCGATGACGTCGGCCTCGGTGATGTCGCGGCGGGCCGCGCACTGGGTGCACAGGGTGATCAGGCCGGTGGCCCGCACCGACTCGATCAGGTCGGGCAGCGGCGCGGCGTGCGGGAGCTCGAACTCGGCGGCACGGCCCGGCAGCGCGAACCACGCGGACTCCCCGGTGAGCCAGAGCGACACCTCGACGCCGCTGGCCGCGGCGACCGCCGCCACCGTGAACGCCTGGGAGCAGCGCTCGGGGGCGTCCGCGCCCGCCGTCACCTTGATCACGAGCTTCTTGGCCGCCTGCGAGTCCGAGTCCATGGCCGCACTGTAATCACCCGGGCCGGCCGGCCGGCCCGGGTGAGGGCCTCGGGAGGAGCGGTGCGGCGCCACCCATTAGGCTGGGGTCCGGCCCTGGGGCCACCACCGTCGTTCCGCTCATCCGAGGAGCACCCCGTGCTTGAGGACTTCTTCACCTCTCTGCTGGTCCTGGTCTGCGTCGGCGTGCTCGCGTTCGCCGTGCTGACCGTCAAGAAGCTCTACCAGGGCCAGCGCTGAGGCCGCGGCCTCCAGGCCCGCAGGCACGGTACGCACGCCCCCGAGGAACGCTGAGTCGCTCATGATCGAGATCCCGTCCGACCTCCACCCGGACCTCGTCCCCCTCGCCTTTCTGCTCGGCCACTGGGAAGGCGCGGGCGTCTTCGACTTCCCCGGCGACCAGAAGGCCAACTTCGGCCAGGAGGCGATCTTCACCCACGACGGCCGGGACTTCATCGAGTACGTCTCGCACACGTGGGCGCTGGACTCCGAGGGCAGGAAGGTGCGCCCGATCGAGACCGAGTCGGGCTTCTGGCGGATCGGCAAGGACCGCAAGGTCGAGGTCGTGATGGTCCGCGACCAGGGCGTCGTCGAGGTCTGGTACGGCGAGCTCGCCGACCAGAAGCCGCAGATCGACCTCGCGACCGACGCCGTCGCGCGCACCGCGTCCTCCGGCCCCTACAGCGGCGGCAAGCGCCTCTACGGGTACGTGAAGGGCGACCTGATGTGGGTCGGCGAGAAGTCGACGCCCGAGGTGCCGCTGCGGCCCTACATGTCGGCTCATCTGAAGAAGGTCTCCTCAGCGGTCACGGTCACTCCCGAGCAGGTCGAGGACTGGGCGAAGGACCTCGGGGACCTGCCGGACGACGGCATCGCCTTCTTCAAGTAGCCCCAGCGACGTCCCCACGCAGCCCGAGCCCCCTTCCCCCAAGAGGCGGACCCTCCCCAAGAAGGCGGGCCCTCTCCAAGAGGCGGGCCCTCTCCAAGAGGCGGGCTCCGGGGGCGTCCCGTACCCCCCGGCCGGTCCTACACTGGGGGCGTGGTGAGCACCGACTGGAAAAGCGATCTCCGCCGGCGCGGCTACCGGCTGACTCCGCAGCGGCAGCTCGTGCTCGAAGCCGTGGACGCGCTGGAGCACGCGACGCCCGAGGACATCCTCTGCGAGGTGCGCAAGACCGCGTCCGGCGTGAACATCTCCACCGTGTACAGGACCCTTGAGCTGCTTGAGGAGCTGGGTCTCGTCTCGCACGCCCACATCGGGCACGGCGCCCCCAAGTACCACCTGGCGGGCCGCGACCACCACATCCACCTGGTCTGCCGCGACTGCCAGAGCGTGATCGAGACGGATGTCGAGGTCGCCGCGGACTTCGCGGCCACGCTCCAGCAGAGCTTCGGCTTCACCACCGACATGCGGCACTTCGCGATCTTCGGCCGGTGCGCGGACTGCACCGCGCTCAGGGCGGCCGCCGGCTCCGAGAACGGTGCGGCGGCGTCGTAGGCTGAAAGGCATGGAGCCTTCCACGCCCGCCGCGGCCGGCACTCCCGGCGCACGCCCCTCCGCCTCCCCCGAGCCGCCGCAGGCCCCCGCAGCGCCCGCGAGCCCCCTGCTCACCACCCCGGGCGCGGTCGCGGGCGAAGGGCCCGACGAGGGCGTCGCGGCGCACTACGGCGACCTCTTCCGCGAGCAGCGCGCCCTCGCGGACGGCAGCGGCCTCGTCGACCTGTCGCACCGCGGCGTCGTCACCGTCACCGGCGACGACCGGCTCGCCTGGCTGCACCTGCTGCTCACCCAGCACGTCAGCGAGTTGCCTCCCCACCGCGCCACCGAGGCGCTGGTGCTCTCCGCGCACGGCCATGTCGAGCACGCGCTCTACCTGGTGGACGACGGCGCCACGACCTGGGCGCACGTCGAGCCGGGCACGCAGGGCGAGCTGATCGCGTACCTGGAGTCGATGAAGTTCTTCTACCGTGTCGAGGTCGCCGACCGCACCGCGGACACCGCGGTCGCGCACCTCCCCGCGGGCTCGATCGCCGAGGTGCCGGAAGGGGTGGCCGTGCGGGAGACCCCGTACGGGCGGGACCTGTTCCTGCCGCGGGCCGGCCTGGCGGAGTACGCGCGCGGGCACGGCCCGCTCGCCGGGCTCCTCGCGTACGAGGCACTGCGGGTGGAGGCCCACAGGCCGCGGCTCGGCTTCGAAACCGACCACAGGACCATCCCGCACGAGGTCGGCTGGATCGAGACCGCGGTGCACCTCCAGAAGGGCTGCTACCGGGGCCAGGAGACCGTGGCCCGGGTGCAGAACCTCGGAAAGCCGCCGCGCCGCCTCGTCTTCCTCCACCTCGACGGCAGCGAGGTGCACCTGCCGGGGCACGGGACGCCGGTCCGGCTCGCGCCGGGACCCGACGGCGCGGAGGGCCGGCAGGTCGGGTTCCTGACGACGTCCGCGCGCCACCACGAGCTGGGGCCGATCGCGCTCGCCCTGGTGAAGCGGAACGTGCCGGTGGACGCCCGGCTGGTGGCCGGGGACACCGCCGCCGCGCAGGAGACGGTCGTCGAGCCGTAGGCGGGTGCGCGTGGCCGGTCTCTGTAGGCGGATCCCCGTGGGCGGGTTCGCGTGGGCGGATCCCCGTGGGCGGGTTCGCGTAGGCGGGTTCGCGTGGGCGGCTTCCCGCGCGCGGCGGGGCGCCGGGGCCGCCGTCGTACGGGTGCGCGGGTGGTTCGACGCGCGTGGACGGCCGCGCGGCTCACATGTCGAGCAGCACCGTGAAGGGGCCGTCGTTCGTCAGGGAGACCCGCATGTGGGCACCGAAGCTGCCGGTGTGCACGGTCGCGCCCAGCGCCCGCAGCCGGGCGACGACCTCGTCGACGAGGGGCTCCGCGACCGATCCGGGGGCCGCCGCGTTCCAGGTGGGGCGGCGGCCCTTCCGCGCGTCCCCGTAGAGGGTGAACTGCGAGATCACCAGCAGCGGGGCGCCCGTCTGTGAGCAGGAGCGCTCCCCGTCGAGCAGGCGGATCGACCAGAGCTTCGCGGCCAGCCGCGCCGCTGTCTCCGCCGTGTCGTCATGGGTCACGCCGACCAGGACGCACAGCCCCTCGCCCGTGATCTCTCCGACCGTCTCCGTCCCCGCGTCGGACACCACGGACACGCTCGCACCGTCGACTCGCTGCACCACCGCTCGCATGAGGACCAACCTATCGGGGGCCGAACGGGTGCAGATCGCCCGCATGCCCGGTGCCAGGAGTGGCACCATGCAGAAAGGCGGTCGCGTACGGCGCCGGTGGGGCGACGGTACGTGACCGGTCGAGGGACGGGGGGTCCCGCATGGGGGTGTCCCCCGGGGCTGAGTGAGGGGCAGCACGCGCGATGAGCACAACTGGAGCCGGCAAGGCCGGGCAGTCCGGGCCCGCCGGGCATCCGCACGGCCCCGTACCCGCCGCCCGTACGACGACGGGCACGGGACACGGGGCGGGCGGCGGCAGCGACGGGGCCGCCGCGGATCCCGCGGGTCCGGCCGATCGTGCGGACAGCGGGGCCGCCGACCCGGTGCTGCCGGGGCAGCGCCCCTACGACTTCACGGTCCTCGGCCTGCCGGAGCTGCGCGCGCTGCGGCGCGACTCGCAGCGCGACGAGGCCGACCTGAGCTATCTGCGGCGGCTGCTCCAGGGACGCATCGACATCCTGCGGGACGAGTTGTCCCGCCGTACGGGGCCCGCGGCGCAGCACGGGCGGGGCCGCCCGGCGGCTGAGGCGCCTGGGCGGGTCGAGCCCGCGGCCGTGGGCTCGGCCCGCGCGGGTGCGCCCGCGGCCGGGGGCGGCACCGCGACCTCCATGGTGGTCAGGCTGGCCGGCATCCTCTCGGACCCGCCGTCGGCGCACCGCAGCTCGGCCCGGCACGTCACGCTCTCGACGCCGCGCGGCGCCGAGGGCAGGCGGCTCGCGGCCGAGACGCTCGCCGAGGTCGAGCTCTCGGACCTGGAGGCCCGCACGGACGAGGAACTGCTCGCCGCCATGCGCAGGCTCGTCCGCAACGAGCGGCAGATCTCCCGCCGCCGCCACCGGTTGCAGCGCACCGTGGACGGGTGCAGCGCCGAGATCGCCCGCAGGTACCGTGAAGGGGAAGCGCAGGTGGACGACCTGCTCACCTGAGTGGCGGCGCGCGCCGCGCGGGGGCGGCGCGGCTCACGGGGCCCGCCGCCCCCGCGCCGGGCGCGCCTCGACGTGGAAAGGCCGACGAGATGACACACGCCCCCGCAGCCGCGGCGCCCCCCGCGACCGCCCCCGCCCCGCCGGTCCTCGCGGAGGTCGTACGGTCCAGGTTCGTGGAGGGCCACCACCGGGGTTCGCTGGTGCTGCTCGGGGCGGACGGCGGCGTCGAACTGGCGCTCGGAGCGCCGGACGTGCCGGTGTTCCCGCGTTCGAGCAACAAGCCGATGCAGGCGGCAGCCGTGCTGCGGGCCGGCCTCGCGCTGGAGGGCGAGCGGCTCGCGCTGGCCGCCGCGAGCCACTCGGGCGAGGACTTCCACCTGGAGCTCGTACGGACCATGCTCGCCGAGCACGGCCTCAGCGAGGACGACCTCGGCACCCCGCCCGACCTGCCCGTCGACAAGACCGAGGCGGAGGCGTACCTGGCGTCGGGCCGGGCGCCCAGCAAGATCGCGATGAACTGCTCGGGCAAGCACACGGCGATGCTCGCGGCCTGCCGACAGAACGGCTGGCCGACCGGCTCGTACCTGGACCCGGAGCACCCGCTCCAGCGGCTCGTGCGCACGGTGATCGAGGAGGCGGCGGGCGAACCGGTCACGGCCGTCGGCACGGACGGCTGCGGCGCGCCCCTGATGGCGATCAGCCTCACGGGCCTCGCGCGCGCCTTCCGGCACTTCGTGCTCGCCGCCCCCGGCACGCCCGAGCGCCGCGTCGCCGACGCGATGCGCGCGCACCCGGAGTACGTGGCGGGCACCAGGCGCGCCGACACCTGGCTGATGGCGGGCGTGCCGGGGACGCTGTCGAAGACGGGCGCGGAGGCCGTGCAGGCGGTCGCACTTGAGGACGGCAGGGCGCTCGCCCTCAAGATCGACGACGGCAACGCGCGCGCGGTGGGCCCCGTCATGGCACGGGCGCTCGACCTGCTCGGCGTCAAGGAGGCGGACGTCGTGGCGCGGATCGGCCGCTCGCCGGTGCTCGGCGGCGGCGCGGAGGTCGGCGAGGTACGCGCGGCCTTCTGAGGCACGGCCCCGGCGGGGGCTGCCCCTCCGCCAGGGCGCGCCCGTACGTGCCCCGCGCGGGCCTGCCGGGTCGCGCGGGCGGCCCGGCTGTTATCGGGGTGCGGGGCGGGAGGGGCAGCGCATAGCGTGGCGGGATGAGCGTCGAGGTTCGTACCGTCACCGAGGCCGAGTTCGCCGACTGGCAGCGGGCCGTGCACACCGGTTTCCTGAATACCGACCCCGTGCCCCCCGAGGTGGTGGAGGCACGGCTCGCGCTTGCGGATCTCTCCCGTACGCAGGGCGCGTTCGACGGCGACCGGTGCGTGGCGACGTACCGTTCCTTCCCGCAGGAGCTGACGGTGCCGGGCGGCGCCGTGGTGGAGGCCGACGCGATCTCCGGGGTCACCGTCACGGCGAGCCACCGCGGTCGCGGGCTGCTCAGGCAGATGATCACCGGGGACCTGGCCGCGGCCAGGGAGCGCGGCGAGGTGCTCGCCAACCTGGTCGCGGCCGAGCACCGGATCTACGGCAGGTTCGGCTTCGGCCGGGCGACCCGCACCGCCTCCTGGACCGTCGACGTGCCACGCACCGGCCTCGACCCGCGCCGCTGGGCGCCGCACGAGGAGGGCGCCAGGATCGACCTGGTCGACGGCGCCGAAGTGCGCAAGCACGGGCCCGAGTTCCACGACCGGTGGCGGGTGCTCCAGCCGGGCGCCATCGGCCTGGACGAACGCTGGTGGCGCGTCAACACCGGGGCCGAGCCCTCGGACGGCGGCCCGTACACGGAGCCCTTCCACGCGGTCTACCGCTCGGCCGCGGGCGTCGTCGAGGGCCAGGCCACCTACACCGTCGACGGGAAGTGGAGCGACGCCAAGCAGCCGGCGAACAGCGTCACCGTGGGACGCCTGAGCGCGACCTCTGCCGCGGTGGAGCGTGCGCTGTGGCGGTTCCTGTGCTCGCTCGACTGGGTCGTGGAGGTGCGCACCGGGCGGCGGGCGCCGGACGACCTGCTGCCGTACTACCTGCCCGACCCGCGCGCCGCACAGGTGACCGGCGTGGCCGACTACCTGTGGGTGCGGATCCTGGACACCGTACGGGCGCTTGAGGCGCGGACGTACGGGGTGCCGGGGGCGCTCGTCCTCGACGTACGGGACGGGGCGGGCCTCGCGGGCGGCCGCTACCGGCTCGACGCGTCGCCCGAGGGCGCGGTCTGCGTACCCACGTCTCAGGGGGCGGACCTCACGCTCGGCGTGGACGCACTTGCCTCGCTCTACCTCGGCGACGAGACGCCGACCAGGCTCGCCCTGCTGGGCGCGGTGGTGGAGGAGCGGGTGGGCGCGCTGGCGCGCGCTGAGGCGCTGTTCCACACGCCGCGGCGGCCCTGGTGCCCCGACATGTTCTGACACGCCCCGCGCGCGCCGGCGGTTCGCCGGGTCCGCGCCCGACACGGTCGCCGCCGTGCGGGGCGCTGCGCGTGGACCGCGCGGCCGTCGGCCTCACCCGCGTCCCCTCGCCCGGCCGCACGGCCGCCATCTGCCTCGGCTGGCTGCGCTCCCCCACCCCGCCGACCGCGGGCCCCGCCCAGCCCCCGCCCCGCCCGGCCACCGGCGACGCCAGATCCGCGGCCTGAACGCGCGCCGCCGCCAGGCCTGTCGCCGCCCCGATGAGCCGGCGTCCGGGAGGGAAAGTCCGGCGCGGGCGGCGGGGGGGGCTGGGATGATGGGGGCATGCCGCGTCGTACCGGGTTCAAGCACCGGGTCGTCACCGCGCTCCAGCGGCGGGTGGCGAACCCCCTCAATTCCCGCAATCCCGCGCAGGTCCTGATCGAGACGACCGGGCGGGTGTCGGGCGAGCCGCGCCGCACGCCGGTCGGGGGGCGGCTGGTCGGCGGGAGCTTCTGGCTGGTGGCCGAGCACGGGCGGCAGGCGCAGTACGTGCGGAACATCCTGGCCGACCCGCGGGTGCGGGTGCGCGTCGGCGGGCGGTGGTACGCGGGCACGGCACACCCGCTGCCCGGTGACGACCCGCGCGCCAGGCTGCGGACGCTGCCGCGCGGGAACAGCGCGGCCGTGGTCCTGTTCGGCACCGAGCTGCTGACCGTGCGCGTCGACCTCGACCCGGAGCCCGGCGGGGGAACGGCGGGCTGAGCCGCCTCAGCGGCGGGCCGCGCCCGTGCGGGCGCCCGGGGCCGGAGCGGGGCTGCCGCCCCGGGGCGCGTCCGCGGTCCCCGCGCCGGTGCCGCCGGGCACCACGGAGGCCGGGCGCCGCCGGGGTGGCGGAGCGGGACGAGTGCCGGTGCCGGTGCGGGACGCGGTCGT
>NZ_BAABEP010000016.1:63755-65401 GCF_039540215.1 Streptomyces tremellae | reverse complement strand
GTGGATGCGGATGCCGGTGGCCGGTGCGGGACGCGGTCGTGGATGCGGATGCCGGTGGCCGGTGCGGGACGCGGTCGTGGATGCGGATGCCGGTGCCGGTGCGGGACGCGGCCTTGGGTGCGGGCTACGCGCGGGCCGCTCCCGTACCGCGCCGCCGCCGCGGCTTTCGGGGCTCCTGGTCGGGCAGCCAGCCGAAGGCGAGCGAGCTGCCCACCAGGCCGAGCAGCATGCCGACGACGAAGCCGCCGAGGTTGGAGGTGACCCAGGTCCCGAGGGAGCAGAGCACCGCGATCACGGAGTAGAAGACGCGGTGGTCAGGGTTGGCGAGGAGCAGCAGCCCGCACACCGCGAGCACGCCGGGCAGCAGGTATCCGGCGAGGGACTCGGTGCCCGCGTGCAGGACCACCGAGATGCTGGCGCGCTCGCTGAGCAGGATCTCGGCGCCGCCGAGCAGTACGCACAGCCCGCCCCAGAACGGACGTCCGCGCCGCCACCCGCGAAACCCGCGCTGCCGTGGCACGGGTGCGGGGTCCTGTACCGGCGGCTGCGCCCTGGCGACCGGCCGCGCCGCCGCGGCCGGGGCAGCCGGGGCAGCCGGGGCAGCCGGGGCAGCCGGGGCAGCCGGGGGCGTGTCCCCGGCCGGCCGCGGGTCATGCTCGGGGGCCACGCTCAGCAGCCCTTCTGGGCGAAGCTCATATGCAGGTCGGGCAGGGTGAACCGGCTTGCCGTGGTGGCGTAGTTGGTCTGCCGGAAGGTCTGGAGGCTCACGGTGTCGGCCTGTTGGCCGAACATGCCGAGCGGCCCCTTCACCGGCGGCTTGTCGAACGTCGAGGCGTCGCCGCCGATCTCGATGCCGTCGAACGACGCGGCCTTCGCCGCGATCTCCGTGGAGTCGGTGGTCAACGCGTCGGCCCGCACCCGCTTCTTGGGATCGCTGCCCGCCGAGATGCGCAGGTACGTGCCGCCGAGCGACACGCTCTGGCACAGGTCGGCGATCTCGGCGTGCCGTATGGCGGTGACGATCACCAGCTTCTGACCGCCGGTGTCACCGGCGTCGGGACTGCCCGGCGCCGTGTGGTCGAGCCCGCCGAACTGCCCGAAGCCGGTGCCCTTCAGCGAGGTCCCGCTGACCACGAACGGCATGCCGGAGATGGCGAACTGGGCGGCGATCGCCCCCTGCGCGGTGAGCACCACGAGCGCGGCGGCGGCCACCGCCGCGGGCACCCCCATCAGGGCGGCCCTGCGGTAGCGCACCCTGCCTCGGCGTACGGGCGCCGGTGCCTGGGCGCCGGCGGGTCTTGGTGGTTCGTCGGGAACAGCCATGGGTGTGAGCCCCCTCTGGGCACGCGTGAGCACGCCGGCGATCGCGGAACGAGGTGTGTGCGTCGGGTCCTTGGTTCGCGGACCGCTCCCGGCGTACGCCACGGGGCCGGCTCGGGATGCCGCCGGGGTGGCGACGCGGCCACGGGAGCAATCCGGAAGTTACTCCCAGGTACACACCCGGTCAACGGGTTGTGTGAAAAAGAGGTGTTCTTTCTGTGACCGGGTCGATCATCAACCAACGGGCCTGATCCCGGGGCGAGTTGCGCTTCCCTGACGCAAGGCCCAGGGGCGCGGGGTGGCCGCGCCGAGCGCCCGTGAACACG
>NZ_BAABEP010000016.1:0-63656 GCF_039540215.1 Streptomyces tremellae | reverse complement strand
GGGAAGCGCGGGAAGCGCGGGAAGCGCGGGAAGCGCGGGAAGCGCGGGAAGCGCGGGAAGCGCGGAAGGCCCACACATGACGCGCGCGGCCCAGGCAGCCCCTTCGGCCTCCGTCGCCCCCAGCGGCCTCAGCGGCCTCAGCGGCCTCAGCGGCCCAAGCGGCCTCAGTCGCCCGCGGGCTGCTGCCCCTCACCGGTCAGGCGGGTGAAGGCGGCGAGATTGCGGGTGGACTCGCCGCGCGCGACCCGCCACGCGTACTCCTTGCGGATGGCTTCGGCGAACCCCAGCTCCAGCAGGGTGTTGAAGGAGCCGTCGGCCTCTTCGAGCACCGCGCCGAGCAGCCGGTCGAGCTCGTCCTCGGTGACCGCGGCGAGCGGCACCTTGGCCGTCAGGTAGACGTCGCCGAGCCGGTCGATCGCGTAACTCACCCCGTACAGGCGGAGGTTGCGCTCCAGCAGCCAGCGGTGGAAGCGCTCGGCGTTCTCGTCGGGGTGGCGCACGACGAACGCGTTGAGTGAGAGCGCGTGCGCGCCGACGCGCAGCGAGCAGGTGGTGGAGAGCTTCCGGGTGCCGGGCAGGGTCACCACGTACGCGCCGGGCTCGGGCGACTCCCAGGTCACGCCCGTCCTTGCGTGGCCCGCCGCGTCCCGGTCCCCCGCGGACTCCGCGTCCGCCGCGGCCAGCGCGTCGAGTGCCTCCTCGACGACGCGGGCCGCGTCCTGTGCCGTGATCCTCCGCCGCGCCTCACCCATGCGGCGAGCGTACGCGACGCCTGTGGTCGTGCACGGCGGCCTGGTAGACCTCCGCCGTGGCGGCGGCCGCCGCGTCCCAGCCGAAGCCCCGCGCGTGCCGCGCGGCCTCCTCGCCCATGCGCTCCACCAGTTCGGGGCTGTCGAGGAAGCGCCGCAGCGCGTCCGCGTACGCGGCGGGCTCGTGGCCCCGCACGAGCAGCCCCGTACGGCCGCCGCGCACCGCCACCGGCAGGCCGCCCACCTCGGCGGCGACGACCGGCGTGCCCGCGGCCTGCGCCTCGATGGCGACCAGGCCGAAGGACTCGCTGTACGACGGCATCACCAGCACGGACGCGGCGCGGAACCAGTCCGCGAGCCGGTCCTGGCCGACCGGCGGCACGAACCGCACCAGGTCGGCGATGCCGAGGCGCGCCGCGAGCTTCTGCAGCTTCTCCGGCTTCGCGAGGCCGCTGCCGCTGGGGCCGCCCACCACGGGCACCACCATCCGGCCGCGCAGCGACGGATCCCGGTCGACCAGCAGGCCCACCGCGCGCAGCAGCACGTCGGGCGCCTTCAGCGGCTGGATGCGGCCCGCGAACAGCGGCACGAAGGCGTCGGCGGGAAGCCCCACCCGGGCGCGCGCGGCGGCCCTGCCGTCGGCGGGGCGGAAACGTTCGAGATTGACGCCCGGGTGCACCACGGCGGTGCGCGCGGGGTCCGCGTCGTAGAAGCGGACCAGCTCGGCCGCCTCCTCGTCGGTGTTGGCGATCAGCCGGTCGGCGGCGCGCACCACCTGGGTCTCGCCGATGACCCGGGCCGCGGGCTCGGGGGTGTCGCCCTCGGCGAGCGCGGCGTTCTTGACCTTGGCCATGGTGTGCATGGCGTGCACCAGCGGCACGCCCCAGCGCTCCGCGGCCAGCCAGCCGACGTGCCCTGACAGCCAGTAGTGGGAGTGGACCAGGTCGTAGTGGCCGGGCCGGTGGCCCGCCCACGCCTGCATGACGCCGTGCGTGAAGGCGCAGAGCTGGGCGGGCAGGTCCTCCTTGGCGAGACCCTCGTACGGGCCCGCGTCGACATGGCGCACGAGGACCCCTGGCGCCAGCTCGACGGTCGGCGGGAGGCCGCCGGTGGTGGCGCGGGTGAAGATCTCCACCTCGATGTCGATGTCGGCGAGGCGCCTGGCCAGCTCCACGATGTAGACGTTCATCCCGCCCGCGTCGCCCGTCCCCGGCTGGTGCAGCGGAGAGGTGTGGACGCTGAGCATGGCGACGCGGCGCGGCCTGCGCCGCTGCCCGGGAAACCTGAGCCTGGCGGGCGTGCCCGTGATCCTGGACACGTACTGGCTCACGTCGACGATCCTCTCGGTCGGTTCAGCTGCCCTGGTCGCGGGCGGCGCGGCCAGGAGGCGGGCACGAACCTGCCTCCGAACGCCAGAACACCGGAGCGGAAGCATCCATTTCCGCTTTGCCGAAACATTGCGTTTCGTTACGGGCACGTGTCGCCGCGGTGTGCGAGCCGCGTGCGGGCCCGGCACGGCGTGGCCCGAGACGGGGGCGGCCCGGCCCGCACGGGGACGGCCCGGCACGGCGTGGCCCGGCACGGAGACGGCTCCCCGGCGCGGAGACGGCCCGCCCCGCACGGGGACGACCCGGCACGGCGTGGCCCGGGACGGGGACGGCCCGGCCCCGCACAGAGATGGCCCGGCGCCGGGTTGGCTACGCTCGCGGTATGCCGCCGCGCCCGCTCCCCCGTCCGCTCGGGACCGTGACGCGCGGCACGACCCACCGCAACCGGCTGCGCCGCCAGGACCGCTGGATCGCCGCGGCTCTGGGCGGGGCGCTCCGCGCCGCCGACGACCCGGCCGTCGTCGACCTCGGCTACGGCGCGGCGCCCTGGACGGCCGTCGAACTGCTCGCCCGGCTTCGCGCCGTCGCGCCGCGCACCGAGGTCACCGGCGTCGAGATCGACCCGGCGCGGGTCGCGGCCGCCCTCCCCTTCGAGCGCCCTGGACTGCGCTTCCTGCACGGCGGGTTCGAGGTGCCGCTGCCCGGTGGGCGGCGCCCCCTGCTGATCAGGGCGGCGAACGTGCTGCGCCAGTACGCCGAGGACGAGGTGCCGGCGGCCTGGGCCCGGCTCACCTCGCGGCTCGCGCCCGGCGGGCTGCTCGTCGAGGGCACCTGCGACGAGATCGGCCGCCGCCACGTGTGGGTCGCGCTCGGGCCCGAGGGCCCCCGCACCGTCACCTTCGCGGCCCGGCTCGGCGGGCTCGGGCGCCCCTCCGACCTGGCGGAGCGACTGCCGAAGGCCCTCATCCACCGCAACGTGCCGGGCGAGCCGGTCCACGCCTTCCTGCGGGACTTCGACCGCGCGTGGGCGTCGGCCGCCGCGTACGCACCGCTCGGCGCGCGGCAGCGCTGGAGCGCCGCCGTACGCGAACTCGCCGCGGACTGGCCCCTGGTGGGTGGCGGGCGGCGCGGCAGGCCGGGCGAGGTCACGGTCGGCTGGGCGGCGCTCGCACCGCGCGGTCGCTGACCGGACGGCCGCACGCCCCCGTGCACGGGCCCTGAGGGCATTGCGCGCACGGGGGCGCCCGGGTGAGGATTCGGTACGCCCCACGGCCGGACGCCGCACCGGGCCCCGGCGCCTTCCGGGGCCTCGGCACCCCGGGCCGCGCGGGCGCTGGGGCCGTGAGCACTGGGGGGAACGGGTGAGTCGTCGACGCCGCTTCGCCGCGATCGCGCTGGTGTGCGCGCTCGGATTGTCCGTGTCGCCCGGCTGGGGCACGCACCGCGCGTACGCGGCGCCGGCCGGCCCCTCGCTGCCGCCGCAGGACTACGGCCCGCCGGTCGCCCCGCCGCCGGTCGAACTCCCGCCGGGCACGGGCGACTCCGCCAATCCGGGCGGTACGGGCGGGGGTTCGGGCGACGACTCCATCGGCTCGGGCGCCGCGGACGCCTCGCTCGACGCGGTACGGCTGCGCATCGACAGCCTGTACCGGCAGGCGGGCTCCGCCACCGACGCCTACAACCTGGCCACCGAGCGCGCCGCCGAGCAGAAGGCCCAACTGGCCGCCACCGCACGGGCACTCGTCGACGGGCAGGAGCGCATCGCCGCGCTGAGGCAGCAGGCGGGCGCCACCGCGCGCGCCCAGTACCGCGGCGGCGGACTCCCGCCGAGCGCCGGGCTCGCCCTCGCCGACGACCCGCAGGCGATGCTCGAAGGGCTGGCCCGCGCCAAGGACGAACAGCACGCGGCGAACGGCCTGTTGCACGAGCTCACCACCACGCAGGACGACCTCACCGGCTACGCGCGCAACGCCGGCACCAACTGGCACAAGCTCAGGGAGAACCAGCGGACCACCGCGAAGGCCAAGAAGGAGATCACCGCGAAGATCTCCGACGCGCGCGATCTCGAAGCCGGCCTCAGGGCCGCGGAGAAGGCCCGTCTGCGGACCCTGGAGCAGGACGCCGTCGCCACCGCCCAGACCGCCTGGCTCAACACCCGGGCGCCCAGCGACATGAACCGCGCCCCGAGCGCGGCGGGCGCCAGGGCGCTCGCCTTCGCGACCGCGCAGATCGGCAAGCCGTACGTGTGGGGCGCCGCGGGCCCCGACACGTACGACTGCTCGGGGCTCACCTCCCGGGCGTGGGCCGCCGCGGGCACCCCCGTACCGCGCACGTCGCAGGAGCAGTGGCGGCTGCTGCCGCACGTGCCGCTCGCCGACCTCAGGCCCGGCGACCTGATCGTCTACTACGCGGACGCCAGCCATGTGGCGGTGTACGCGGGCGGCGGCAAGATCGTGCAGGCGCCGCGCCCGGGCCGCGACGTGACGCTGTCCGAGGCGGGCGCGATGCCGGTGCTCGGGGCCGTACGGCCGGACGGCGGCGGTGTGACACCGGGCACGTGACGCGGCCCACCCACCGGGGCCCGCCCCACGTGATGTTCGTCATGGCCGCCTCCTGGGCGGCGGGGCGCCGGGCGGCGCGCCCACCGCGCGGGGACCAGCGGGGAAGCGCCGCGTCGGCTCCGCATATGACAGAGGCCGCTGCCGCCACGCCATTCCGTACGGGCCCCGCGTACCGCTAAGGTCCCGGTCGGTGAGGCGTCGATCGTCGCCGCACCGCGCCCTCGGGGGGAGGGAAGGAAGGCCAGACCGATGCCCGTACCCGTACCGCGGCAGCGCACGGGCTCCGAGGTGGAGCAGACCGCGGCCGCGGCGGACACCGCCGACGGCACCCGCACCTCGGACCCGGCGCGCAGCGGACACACCGAGACCGCAGAGACCACCGAGACCGAGAACGTCAGCAGGGGGGATCGCTCCGACGTCCCCGAAGGGGCTGAAGACCCCGACAACCCCGGCGGCACCGACAGGACCGACAGCACCGACAGCGCCGACAGCACCGCGGAGACGGAACACACCGCGGGGGCCGAGCAGCACACCACGGAACACACCGGACGCGCAGGTCACACGCACGGGGGCGCCGACGGGCACACGCACGGCCACACCAGCGGCCCACACAGCGGCCCCGGCCGCGGCCCCGACGGCGCCGCCCCCGCGCCCAGTGCGCGGCCGACCACGCGCCACCTCACGCTGCTGGTGATCGAGGACGACCCCGCGGGGCCGTTCAGCGTGCCCGAGCTGCCCGAGGGCGGCGGCACCCGCGTCCGTATCCGCACCGCGCGCAACCTCACCGAGGCGGCCCGGCTGCTCACGGACGACATCGACTGCCTCCTCGTCGACCTGGCGCTGCCCGGCTGCGAGGGGGAAGGACCGCTCGGCGCGCTCCACCGCGTGCTGCGGCTCGCGCCCGGCCACGCCGTCCTCGCGCTCGCCGCCGAGGGCGACGCGGAGCGCGCCGCGGCCGCCGTGCGCGCGGGCGCACAGGACTACCTCTCGCGCGACGAGCTCGACGGGCGGCTGCTGAGCCGCGCCATCCGCTACGCCGTCGAGCGCAAGCGCGCGGACCGCGCGCAGCGCCAGCTCACCGAGTCGCGGCTGCACGCCCAGGAGAACGCCAGGCTGGAGCGCGGGCTGCTGCCGACCCCGCTGCTCGCAGGTTCCGAGCTGCGCTTCGCGTCCCGCTACCGCCCCGGCCGGTCCAGGGCCCTGCTCGGCGGAGACTTCTACGACACGGTCCGCACGCCGGACGGCACGGTCCACGCGATGATCGGCGACGTCTGCGGGCACGGCCCCGACGAGGCGGCGCTCGGCGTGGAGCTGCGGATCGCGTGGCGCGCGCTCACCCTCGCGGGGATCTGCGGCGACGAGGTCCTCGCGACGATGCAGCAGGTGCTCGAACACGAGCGGGAGAGCGAGGAGATCTTCGCGACCCTGTGCACGGTCGACATCGACCCGGACGGCCGCGCCGCGCAGGTGCGGCTCGCGGGCCACCCCGCGCCGCTGATCGCCCGGGGCGGCGAGCCGGCGCGGCTGCTGTCGTACGAGTGCGGCGGGCCCGCGCTGGGACTGCTGCCCGGCGGCCGGTGGCCGAGCAGGCGCGTCGAACTCGGCGACGCCTGGAATCTGATGATCTACACGGATGGGCTGATCGAGGGCCGCGAGGCTCCTGGTGCGAGCCGGCGCCTCGGCGAGGACGCCATGGCCGCGATGGTCAACGAGCAACTGGCCGCGGGGCTGTGCTGCGACGAGCTGATCGAGGCCGCGCTCGCGCGGGTGGAGGAGCTGAACGGCGGGGAGCTGACCGACGATGTCGCGGTGCTGCTGCTCGGCCGCGGCGCGCACACGCCCGCGCTGCCGGCCCTCGCGGAGCCGACAGCGCGGTGAGCGCGCGGTAAGCGGGCAGCGGGCGCCTCGCGCGGCCCCGCACGGCACGAGCCGAAGCGGCCCAGCCGAAGCGGCCCCTGCACGGGTCGGCGCCGCACGCGGCCGTGCGGGCCCGCACGGGCCGAAGCGGCCCCCTACCGGCCGACGCCGCATGCTCCCGTACGAGCCGGCGCCGCCTACTCCCGTACGGCACGGCGCCGCACGCCCTCGCGCGGGTCCGAACGGTCAGCGACGCCCGTTGTACGGTCCGTAAGGGCCGTCGCTCGACCCGCCGCCCCCGCCGCGCCGCCAGCCCCGGCCCCGGCCCCGGCCGAAGACCCCGCCGCCGCTGACCGCGCGGACCGCGGGCCGCACATCGACCATGAAGACGATCGTGCCGACGAGGCCCGCGATCTGGAACATCGTCGAGAGCGGGAGCGGGAAGCCGGCGATCGGCAGCACGTTCACCGCGACGACGGCGGCGAGGATGGCGACCCAGAACTTCTTCGTCTTCTTGTCCGTGGCGCGGTAGGCGTCCTCACGGGTGGTCGCGGCGATCACCAGCGCGACGATGCCGAACACCAGCAGGAACACGCTGATCAGAAAGAGGACGAAGCCGAACCCTGTGAGCAACATGCTGTGCACCGCCTGAGAAGAAGATGGGTGGTGTGCCGCTGCCACCGTACGCGAACACCCCGACAACGGGCCGCGCCAGGAAACAATGCCCGAAACGCCGCGGCGCCGCCCTGCCGCGGGCGGCGCCGGGCCCTGCGGCTACTTCCCCTCGCCGGCCGGCGGCGTCTTCCGCGCGCCCGCCGCCTTGCGGGGCGCGGCCTTGCGTGGGGTGGCCTTGCGGGGCGCCGCCTTGCGGGCAGCGCCGGCGGGCGGCGCGGCCGCCTCGGCCGGGTCCGTGGCGACCGGGGTCTGCGCGGCGGACGCCGGCGCCTTGGCCTTGGCCGCGGGGGCGTCCGGCTCGACGGCGACCGCGATGTCGGTGAGGTCCTCGGCGGTCTCGCCGCGCCAGCCGCGCACGCTCTGCTCGCCGCGCTCGGCGACGCGCACATAGGTCTCGCGCGCCTTCACCGCGTACTCCAGGGCGGCCCCGACGCCGCGCAGCGCCAGGCTCTGCGCGGTCTCACCCAGCTTGCGCGGGTCGCGGTCGAGCGAGCCGAACAGCTCGGTCACCCTGGTCTGTACGCGCTCCTGCGCCTCGCGGGCGCGCTCGGCCGCCTGCTCCTGCACGGCGCGCGGGTCGACCTTGCGCACCGCCTCGAACCGCTCGGGCGCCTTCTTGACCTGCTCCCTGACCTGCTCGGCGACCAGGTCTGCGGTTCCGGCGGCGAAGTAGAGCGGGGTCGGGTCGGTCAGGGTCTTACGCAGGTCATCGGTGATGGCCATGTCGGTCAACCTCCGGGATCGGTTGAGGGTGGGAGGGTCGTACGACAGCACCGCGGGCCGCGCGACGCCCGGTCAGGGCGCGTCGGCCCCCGCGCCGTTCTCCTTGCGGAACGACTCGTAGATCTGCAACAGGGCCTGCTTCTGCCGCTCGTTGATCGAGGTGTCGGCGAGGATGGCGGCGCGCGTCTCCACGCTCTCCCGCTCCCGCTCGTCCAACATCCCGGCCTGCACGTACAGCGTCTCCGCGGAGATGCGCAGCGCCTTGGCGAGCTGCTGGAGGATCTCCGCGCTCGGCTTGCGCAGCCCGCGCTCGATCTGGCTCAGATACGGATTGGACACCCCGGCGGCATCGGCGAGCTGCCGCAGCGAGAGCTGCGCGCTGCGCCGCTGCTCCCGCAGGTACTCCCCGACATTGCCGACGTTGAGTGCTGCCATGCCTCCACCCTGCACCCGCCCGCTAACTTTTGCAAGCGTCCCCGCTTGCAGCAGCACGCGCACGGGGTCGTCCCGGCCCGCTGGATGCGCCCGCCCCGGGCGGCGAGAATCCTCGGCATGGGCGCGGGCGAGTGGTTCTTCACCGGAGACATCGGCGGGTTCGTCGAGCGGGTCGGGGGGTTTCTGCGGTCGCGGGCCGCGCTGCACAACACGCCGCTCACGGCGCTGGAGAAGCTGCGGGCCCGCGGGGACGGCGCGGGGACGCTTTTCGGGTGGCTGGAGGCGGACGGCGAGGTGCGGGGCGTCTGCTACCGGCCGCCCCGGCACCTGCGGCTCACGGTCACGCCGCTGGGCGTGCGGGAGGCGGACGGGCTGGCCGGGCGGTTGGCCGGGGACGGGGTGCCGCTCGGCGGTGTGACCGCGGACCACGGGACGGCCACCGCGTTCGCCGGGGCCTGGGAGCGGCACACGGGCGCGGCTGCGGCGCCGTTCTGGCGGGGGCGGCTGCACCGGCTGGGGACGCTCACGCTGCCGGGGCCGCCTCCTGCCGGGCAGGGGCGGCGCGCGGGCGCCGGGGACCACGAGCACGTGGTGGGCTGGTGCGACGAGTTCCTCGCAGACGTGGGAGAGGCGCCGGCCGCGTCCTGGGCCGTTTCGCGGTTCGCGGACAAGGAGTTCACGTTCTGGGAGACGCCGGACGGCACGCCCGTGTCGATGGCGGGCTCGACGCGGATGGTCGGCGGCATGGTCCGGGTGGACCCCGTCCACACCCCGGCCCGCCTGCGTGGCCGGGGGTACGCGGGCGCGGTGACGGTCGAGGTGAGCAGGGCCGCGCTGGCCGCCGGCGCGCGGGATGTCGTGCTGTTCACCGACCCGGCGAACCGTACGAGCAACGCCCTCTACCGGCGCGTCGGGTACGTCCCGCTCGCCGAGTTCACCGGGTTCGCCTTCGCCGGCGGTGCGCTACAGGCGCGTTGAGCCGGGGCGCGCGGGTCAGTCCGCCGTCGCGGCCCGCGTGTAGACGCCGGCGCGGGCCGCGGCGAGCACCGCTGCCACCGCGCGGTCGGCCGCGCGGTCGTCCAGGGGCTCGCCGCTGATCAGGGCGCGGTGGTAGAGGGGCGCGGAGACGGCCCGTACGACCTCGTGCGGGTCGGTGCCCTCGGGCACCTCGCCCCTGCGGACGGCGAGACGCACGCACTCCGCCCACTCCTCGACGCGGGTCCCGTAGAAGCGGCGCAGCGCACGCGCGGTGCGGGGGTCGCCGGTGGAGGCGGCGATCACGGCGCGGAACAGCGGGCCTTGGCGCGGGTCGTTGAGCGTCGCGACCACCCGGCGGGCCTTGGCCCTCAGGTCGCCTTCGAGGGAGCCGGTGTCACCGCGGTGCACGGACTGCTCCGCCATGGAGTCGAGCAGGTCGGCGACGAGCCCGGCCGCGGTCGACCAGCGCCGGTACACGGTCGTCTTGCCGACCTCGGCGCGGCGCGCGATGTCCGTGAGGTCGAGCCGGCCGAAGCCGTGCTCCGCCAGGGCGTCGCACGCGGCGCGCAGCACGGCGGCGCGCACCCGGGCCGTACGGCCGCCGGGTCTGACCGTGCCCGGGTCCTTGACGGCCGGCTGCGCGGACGCGGCACCGCCGCCCCCGGCCTCACCGACGGCCGTCATCGCGAACCTCCCGTTCCATCTGCATCCTTCCGCCGGTGGCGCTGACCGGCCCTGGCGGGCACAGGCGCCCGGCGGGCGCGGCCACGCGGGCGGGGCGCCTGTCCCGTCCGGCGCGGGCGGCCGTCCCCGGGAGGCATGATCGTACCGGGGGCCTCCCCTGGCCCCGGTGGACGCGCGGCGTCACCCGAAACACGGCCGCTCGCACGTCTGTTGCAGGGCCGCGCCGCCGACGGACGTCGAGGGCTGCCGTGCCGGGAGAGGTACGGCGCGCCTCAGGGCCTGCGCCTGTGGTGCTTCTTGTCGTCCTCGGGGCCGCGGCCCGCCGGTGGCTTCCTGCCGTCGAGCTCGTCCCACCACTCGTCGGACTTCGGGTCGCCCGACGTCTCGTCCCACCAGCGGTCACCGCGCCCGCGCCCGTTGCCCGCCATGGCGGCGACGGGCGGGATCACCATCGCCACCACGCACATCGCGACCGCGGCCGGGACCGACCACAGCCGCACGAACGCCCACGCGGAGATGAAGAGGACCAGGCATCCGCACATGAGCGCGAAGTAACGACGACGCCGTCGCGTGTACATACCTTCAGCGTACGACCGGCCCGAGGAGCCCGGCCAGCGCTGGCCCGGGGCCCGGGAACACAGCGGCGCGGGGCCCGCTCCCCCCGAGGGAACGGGCCCCGCGCCGACGTGCTGCGCGCGCTCAGACCGCGATCGCGACCTCCGCGAGGCCGCCGGTCTGCGCGACGACCGTGCGGTCGGCCGTCGCACCCGGGACCAGGGCGCGCACCGTCCACGTGCCCTCGGCCGCGTAGAAGCGGAACTGCCCGGTCGCCGAGGTCGGCACCTCCGCGGTGAACTCGCCCGTGGAGTCCAGCAGGCGCACGTAACCGGTGACGGGCTCGCCGTCGCGGGTCACCTGGCCCTGGATCGTGGTCTCACCGGGCTTGATCGTCGAGGCGTCGGGGCCGCCGGCCTTCGCTCCACACATGCTTCTTCGTCCTCCGGGTAGGGCGGTCGCGGTCGGGTGCGACGCGCGGTCTGGTGCGGGGCGCCCCGGCAGGGCGCCCCGCAGGCGCGTACGGGTTACTTCGCCGCGCCGAGCTCGATCGGAACGCCGATGAGCGAGCCGTACTCGGTCCACGAGCCGTCGTAGTTCTTGACGTTCTGGACGCCCAGCAGCTCGTGCAGGACGAACCAGGTCAGCGCGGAGCGCTCGCCGATGCGGCAGTAGGCGATGGTGTCCTTCGACAGGTCGACCTGCTCGTCGGTGTAGAGCTGCTTGAGCTCCTCGTCCGACTTGAAGGTGCCGTCGTCGTTGGCGTTCTTCGACCACGGGATGTTGCGGGCGGACGGGACGTGTCCCGGGCGCTGCGACTGCTCCTGCGGCAGGTGCGCGGGGGCGAGCAGCTTGCCGCTGAACTCGTCGGGCGACCGCACGTCGACGAGGTTCTGGCTGTTGATCGCGGCGACGACCTCGTCGCGGAACGCGCGGATCGAGGTGTCCTGCGGCTTGGCCTTGTAGTTCGTGGCGGGGCGCTGCGGCACCTCCTCGACCAGCTCGCGGGCGTCGAGCTCCCACTTCTTGCGGCCGCCGTCGAGCAGCTTGACGCTGTCGTGGCCGTACAGCTTGAAGTACCAGTACGCGTAGGACGCGAACCAGTTGTTGTTGCCGCCGTACAGGACGACGGTGTCGTCGTTGGCGATGCCCTTGGCGGACAGGAGCTTCTCGAAGCCCTCCTGGTCGATGAAGTCGCGGCGCACCGGGTCCTGGAGGTCCTGCTTCCAGTCGATCCGGACGGCGTTCTTGATGTGGTTCTTGTCGTACGCCGAGGTGTCCTCGTCGACCTCTACGACGACAACCTTCGGATCGTCGAGGTGCGACTCGACCCAGTCGGCGTCGACCAGGACGTCGGTGCGGCTCATGCTGTTTCCCTCCGGGGCAGTGTTCGGCGAGGTGATGGTGGGGGCTTGCCTCCCGGCTCCTCCTGCTCCCCGCGCCGCCTTGGGCAGCGCGGAAGGGCGGGTGCGAGACGCGGGCCGCCCTGGCAGCAGGGCGGGGGTTCGGTACGCGGCCGCAGGTCACGGGCGCGGGGCGGTCACGGCCGCCCCGGCGTTCCTCAGCGTGCGGGTACCGGCTGAGCGTCGCGACAGAGCATGGTGGCAACGCGGCACAGGTCTACTGCCCGCCGCTTTGTGAGATCCACTCGCAGATCCACCCGTCGCTCCATGGTCCCGATCGTAGGGACGCGCACACGCCCATGTCACCGGCGTGTCGCATGCTGAGACGAGAATGTCCGCGATGCGGTACAGGAGGGCGGTGCGGGGCGCACGGGGCACCGGGGCGGGGCCGGTGCGGGGTCGTGCGCCGGCGCGGGGCGCGCGAGCGGACAGGTCGTCTCATTATCCGGCCGGGCCGCCCCGGGGCCGGGCCGGCGGGACCGCCGGCCCCCGCGACCGGGCGCCCCGGCGCTGGCCCTGGGCGCCGCGCGGTCCCGGGCTCAGCCCTCCAGGGCGACGTTCGTGCCGGTGCCGGAGAAGCGGAGGCCGTCCTCGGAGACGGTGACCTTGTCCAGCGTCACCGTGGACGGCAGGCCGTCCAGCTTCAGCTTCGCGTTGATCAGCGACTTGATCTGGTCGGCGAGGCCGGGCACCGGCAGGCCCGAGATGTCGTCGAAGTCGAGCCGGACCGTGGCGCCGTCCGCCATGGTCACCTTGGCGTACGTGGTCAGGGTCCGGTCCCCCAGCACCTGCGCGACCAGGCCCGAAGGGTCGGGGATGTGCAGGGCATCCAGCAGGTCCTTCGCCCTGGCGACCACCTTGACCTGGCCCTTCGCGGCGCGCTCCGGGCCCGCGTAGGAGACGGTCGCGCCCTGCGGGACCGCGGCGGCGAGGTCCCCGTACGACAGGCGCGCCGAACCGTCGGCCGTGCCGGCCGTCGCGGACGAGAAGCTGCTGTCGATCCGCACGTCCCTCAGGACGGCCTTGACATCCGTGACCCGCACGTCGTGGCCGTTGGCGGAGGCGGTGAGGCTGCCGAGGCCGACGTCGACCTCGTCGAGCGACTTCCCCGCCACCTGGGTCAGGAAGGGGAAGCCCTTCACCGAGACGCTCGGCCTGGTGTCGAGGTGCTGGCTCGACTGGATGCGGTCGGCGACCTTGCCCTCCGCGTAGTGCAGCGCGAGCCGGTCCGCGGCCACGAACAGACCGCAGACGACCACGACGAAGATCAGCAGTATCCGCAGTGCGCGCATCTCTCGGTGTCCCCCCAAGTCGTCGGCCGCGCCCCTGTCGGCGCGGCCGTGCTCCCCGTATGCCGTGTCTCTCGTGCTTCGCGTTCTGTGTTCCCCGGTTTCCCCGGTTTCCCCGGGCCCCGGGCTCCCCGGTTTCCCCGGTTTCCCCGTGTTCCCCGGGCTCCCCCGTGTTCCCAGGGTTCCCCCGCGTTCCCCGTGGTGACGGCGACCCTAGGCCATCGGTCCACCCGGCGGCGGCCCGAGGGGCCGCGCGCGGTCAGCCGAGCACCCGTCCCAGGAGGTAGACGGCGGGCGCCGCGGCGGTCAGCGGGAGTGCCACGCCCGCGGTCATGTGGACGAACCTGGACGGGTAGTCGTAGCTCGCGGCCCGCAGGCCGATCAGCGCGCACACCCCGGCGGCGAGGCCGAGCAGCGCGCCCTTCCCGCCGAGGTCCGTGACGGCCCCCATGAGCAGTCCCGCGCCCGCCGCGACCACGAGCGAGGCGACGACCGAGGCGGGCCCCGGCAGCGGCAGTGCCCTGACCACGGTGGCCGCGGCCACCGCGACCGCACCGACGACCACGGCGTGCGGCGCCGCCCCGAGGTGCCCGGTCGCGACGATCGAGAGCGCCGCCGAGACGACGGTCGCGAGCAGGCCGGTGAGGCGGGTGTCCGGGTCGGCGTGGCTGCGCAGCTGGAGCACGACGGTGAGCAGCACCCACACGCCGAGGGTGCCGATGATCGCGGCGGGCGCGTCGCCCCTGCCGAGCGCGAGCACGGCGGCGTCGGCGACAAGGCCGCCGAGGAAGGCGAGCGCGATGCCCTGGCGGGCCGGCCACATGCCGTTGAGCCGGAACCAGCCGGCCGCCGTGACCGCCTGGAGCACCACCACGGGCACGAGCAGCGCGTACGGGCCGAGCGCGGCGCCGCCCGCGAGCAGCAGCCCGAGCGCGGCGGTGAGCCCCGCGGGCTGGATGCCCGGCGGGATGATCGGCGACCTGCCCTCGGCGCGGGCGCGCTGGGCGTCGGTGACGCGGGCGTTGCCGAGGGTGGTGGGGGCGCCGTAGCCGTCGGTCCCGCCGCCCGCGGGCGGCGGAGTCCGCGGCGCGCCCGCGGGCGCGCCGGTTCCCGGATACGGGTGCCCGGCGTGGGCGGGTCCCGCCTGCCCGGGACCCGCGTGGGCGGGGACCGGGGGCAGGACCTCCGTGGGTGCCGCGTACGGCCCCTGGCCGGTGGCCGCCGGCGGCTGCTGCGCCGGTGCGGGCACCTCGGGCGGCAGCGGGTACGCGCCGGAGGGCTGCGCGGGGGCGCCGGGGCCCGGCGCGGCCGGCAGCGCGGTCTCCTCGGCCGCGGAGGGCGGCCCGCCCGCGCCGGGGCGGTACCCGCCGTACGGCGCGGCGGCGGAGCCGTAGGGCGGCTGCTGCTGCGGGTACGCCCGGCCCTGCTCAGGACCGTACGGCTGTCCTGCCTGGTCCTGGGTCTGTCCGTACGGCTGCCGCGCCCGGCCCTGTCCCCGTCCGTACGGCTGCTCCGGCCGCGGCTGCCCGGGAGCACCCGGGTACTGCGGCTGCCCGGGGCCGTACGGCCCCTGCGGCTGCGCGGAGGCTCCCGGCCACGGGACGGCGGGCTGGGTGGCGGTGTCCCAGGTCTGGCCCTGCCAGGTCTGGGTGGTGGTTTCTCTGTCCTCGGCGTCCTCGGCGTACCGGGCGTACGCGGCGTACTGGGCGTCCTGGGCGTCCTGGCCGTCGCGGCCGTTACGGGCAGGGGTCTGTTCGTACCGTCTCGCCCCGTAGCGGCCGTCCCCCTGCCCGTACGCGGGGCCCCGGGCGTCACCCGGGTGTCCGGGTCCTGCCGCGCGCGGGTCGTACCCGCCGTGGCCCTCGTACCCGTGGCGGGGGTCCTGCTGATCGCTGCTCATGCTGTGTGCTTCACCCTCCTGCGAACGGCGGGAGCACCTCGACCGTGCCGCCCTCGGCAAGCCGTACGGTCTCATGCCCGCGGGTCCCGACGGCGAGGCCGTCGACGAGGAACGAGCACCGCGCGAGGACGCGCTCAAGTTCACCCGGGTGTTTCGCCCGCGCGCCCGCCAGCGCGTCGGCCAGGGTGTCCGCCACGTACGGCTCCTCGGCGACCCCCGCGGCCGCCTTCGCCGCGGCCCAGTAGCGGATCGTGCCCGCCGCCATCGCGGTACCTCCCTCTCGGCCTCCGTCGGCCGGCCGTCGGCCTCCATGATGGCCGACGCGGCGGGGTGCTCGGTCACGTGTGCCCTTCCGGCGCCCCTCCGGTGCGGGACGCGGGCACAGGGGACGCATCCGCCGCCCAGGCCGCGATCCGGGTGAGCAGGGGGTCGCCCGCCGCGTTCTCGGCGTGCCCCATGCCGGGCTCGATCCACAGCTCGGCCGTGCCCTCGGCGGCGGCCGACGCCAGCATCCGGGGGTGGTCGAGCGGGAAGTACGGGTCGCGGTCTCCGTGCACGACGAGCAGCGGCGCGGGCGCGACCAGCGGCACGGCGGCGACCGGCGGCAGCGGTACGGGGTCCCAGTCGTGCTGGTAGATGCGGGTGTGCAGGCCGAAGCGGCCCACCGCCCTGCCGAGGCGCCGGGTGACGATCCAGTGCAGGCGGCGCATCGGGGCCGTGCCCCGGTAGTACCAGCGCGCCGGGCTGCTCACGCAGACCACGGCGTCCGGCCTCGCGTCGGGCGCGTCCCGGTAGAGGGCGGCGTGGCGTACGACGACGGAGCCGCCCATCGAGAAGCCGACGGTCACCACGCGCCGGTGCCCGAGCGACCTGGCCCAGCGCACCGCGGCCGCCAGGTCGAGCACCTCGCGGTCGCCGACCGTGGAGCGGCCACCGGAGGCGCCGTGCCCGCGGAAGGAGAACGTGACGACGGCCGCGCCGCGGGCGAAGACCCCGGCGGCCCTGCGCACGGCGGGGCGGTCGACACTGCCGGTGAAGCCGTGGGCGACGACGACGGCGGTGCGGTGCGCGGAATCGGCGACACGTGGGTGAGCGCCGCCGTCCACACGGCTGTCACCTGCGACATCCGCCGTACACGGCGCGTACATCGCCTCGATCCTGACGCCGTCCTCCGTGCCGAGGACGGCCCGCACGGCGCCCGGCGGACCGCCCGATGCGGATGATCTGCGGTATCGCCCTCCTGACATGGCACACATGTGGGCTATTCTGCTGGGGAAGAGGACCCGGCGATGCAGCCACCGGGTCCTTTTGCGTTTTCTGCTTGGTGTTACAAGCAGATGAACGGATGGAACAACGTCACCCATGCGGTACGGACGGCGCTCCCCGGCCCCGCCCGCACCGCACGGCATTGCCCCCACCGCAGGGACCGAGGAGGAACCGACGTCATGGGCAAGCAATCACCGGACCATCACCCCACTTCCCGCCACAGCCGCGGCAGGCCCCGCCACGACAGGCCCGGGAGCACCACGGGCCCCGCGCGGCCCGCGTGCTCCGCGTGTACGACCGGGGCAGGCGAGGCCCGATGAGCTCCCTCCTCCTGCTCACCAACGCCCTCCAGCCCTCCGCCGAGGTGCTGCCCGCGCTCGGCCTGCTCCTGCACAGCGTGCGGGTGGCGCCGGCCGAGGGGCCCGCGCTCGTGGACACCCCCGGCGCGGACGCGATCCTCGTCGACGGCCGCCGCGACCTGCCGCAGGTCCGCTCGCTGTGCCAGCTGCTGCGCTCCACGGGCCCCGGCTGCCCGCTGCTCCTCGTGGTCACCGAGGGCGGCCTCGCCGCGGTCTCCGCCGACTGGGGCGTGGACGACGTACTGCTCGACACGGCGGGCCCCGCCGAGGTCGAGGCGCGCCTCCGGCTCGCCACCGGACGCCGGGAGATCACCTCCGACGACGGCCCCGCCGAGATCCGCAACGGCGACCTGTCGGTCGACGAGGCCACCTACAGCGCCAAGCTGAAGGGCCGGGTGCTCGACCTGACCTTCAAGGAGTTCGAGCTGCTGAAGTACCTGGCGCAGCACCCCGGCCGGGTCTTCACCCGCGCCCAGCTCCTCCAGGAGGTCTGGGGCTACGACTACTTCGGCGGCACCCGCACCGTCGACGTCCACGTACGCCGCCTGCGGGCGAAGCTCGGCCCCGAGCACGAGTCGCTGATCGGCACGGTGCGCAACGTCGGCTACCGCTTCGTGTCCCCCGAGAAGCCGGAGTCGAGCGACCAGATGGCCATGGCCTAGGGCCCTCGCCAGGATCGGGTGGACCGGGGCGGATCCGGGAGCGGGGCCCGGTGCCCGGGGCCCGGGGCCGGAGGCTGGAGGAGGTGCCGGGGCACACGAGCCCGGCATGATCCAGACGAAAGGCCCCGGCCGCGCCCCCGGGCCGCCACGGCCATCCGGTACGCCTGAGGGCGGGCCCCGCGCGGCGGGGCCGCCCTCAGGCGTACCGGAGCGCCCACCAGGTGAGACGGCCGCACGGGGCGGCGTGGGCGCGGTTCCTCCCGCGTAGACTCCGTCCGTGGCCAAGGTGACGCGGGACGATGTGGCACGACTTGCGGGGACGTCGACCGCGGTGGTCAGCTACGTCATCAACAACGGACCCCGGCCGGTCGCCCCGGCCACCCGCGAGCGGGTGCTCGCCGCCATCAAGGAGCTGGGGTACCGGCCCGACCGGGTCGCCCAGGCCATGGCGTCCCGGCGTACGGACCTCATAGGGATGATCGTCCCCGACGCGCGCCAGCCGTTCTTCGGCGAGATGGCGCACGCGGTGGAGCAGGCCGCGGCCGAGCGCGGGAAGATGGTGCTCGTCGGCAACTCCGACTACCGCGGCGAGCGCGAGGTCCACTACCTGCGGGCGTTCCTCGGCATGCGGGTCTCGGGGCTCATCCTCGTGGCCCAGGGTCCGAGCGAGGGCGCGGCGGCCGAGATCGACGCGTGGGACGCCCGCGTCGTGCTGCTGCACGAGCGGCCCGAGTCCATCGACGACGTCGCCGTCGTCACCGACGACGTCGGCGGCGCCCAGCTCGCCACCAGGCACCTGCTGGAGCACGGCCACGCGTACGTCGCCTGCCTGGGCGGCGTGGAGACCACCCCGTCCGTGGGCGACCCGGTCGCGGACCACGTCGAGGGGTGGCGGCGGGCCATGCTGGAGTCCGGCAGGTCCACCGAGGGACGCCTGTTCGAAGCCCCGTACAACCGCTACGACGCCTACGGGCTCGCGCTGGAGCTGCTCTCGGGCCCGAACCGGCCGCCCGCCGTCTTCTGCTCGACGGACGACCAGGCGATCGGGCTGCTGCGCGCGGCGCGCGAACTGCGGATCGACGTGCCGGGCGAGCTCGCGGTCGCCGGCTTCGACGACGTCAAGGAGGCGGCCCTGACGGACCCGCCGCTGACGACCGTCTCCTCCGACCGCCCAGCGATGGCCAGGGCCGCCGTCGACCTGGTGCTCGACGACGGGCTGCGGATCGCCGGGCGCCGCGACGGCGGCACGGGCCGCGTGCGGCAGTTCCCCTCCGCGCTGATCGTCCGCCGCTCCTGCGGCTGCGCGTAACCGGGGCGGGCGCTCAGCCGGCCGTCTGCCCCATCTCCTTGACCTCCTTCTCCACCACCTGGGCCGCCTGCCGCAGCTGCCGGTCGGTGGCGGCGATGGCCTCCCGGTCGAGCAGGGAGTTGAGTGTGTCGCTCACCTTGAGCACCTCCACGCCCATCTCCCGCAGCGCTGCGAGTCCCTCGTCCGTGACCCGCAGCGACAGGGCGCGCTCGCTCTCAGGGTGCGCGCTCCGTTCGACCAGGCCGCGGCTTTCCAGCTGGGTGACCATGCGGGTCATCGTCTGCGGTCTGGCGTAGCAGCGGCGGGCCAGCTGCGCAAGCGTGAGGTGCGGCTGCCGCGCCAGAATGCGCAGCGCCGTGTAGCTCGACAGTGTCATGCCCCACGGCCTCAGCCGCGCGTTGCCGATCCTGGTGACCGCACGCTCCAGCCGGAAGACCGCGTCGATCAGCGAGGACGCCTCGTCCATGTCGGTCGCCCTGCGAGCGTCGAGCGGTTCCACGGGGGGCAGCGGATCAGTCACGTCAGCAGCGTAGCGCCGGGGCCACCAGCACATGCTCACCCCCTTGCCAAAGCGTAAGCATGCTTATATGTTGCCAGCATGCTTACAAGCTCGGACATCGACTCCGCCCGGTTCAGGTCGGTTCTTGGGCACTTCCCCAGTGGCGTCGCCGCGGTCACCTCGCGGGACGCCCGAGGCGGGCCCGTGGGCATGGCCGTCTCGTCCTTCACCTCGGTCTCGCTCGACCCGCCGCTCGTGGCGTTCCTGCCGGCCACGACCTCCTCGACGTTCCCGGTGGTCGCACGGCGTGGCACCTTCTGCGTGAACGTGCTCGCCGCAGACCAGGAGCAGGTCTGCCGTGCGCTCGCGGTCTCCGGCGGCGACAAGTTCGCCCACCTCGACTGGCAGCCGGGGCCGCACGGGGACCCCGTGCTCGACGGCGTGGTCGCCTGGATCGGCTGCACCGTCGAGGCCATCCACGCGGCCGGCGACCACCACATCGTCGTCGGCCGCGTCGACGACCTGGCCGCCGTCCGCACGGCCGACCCTCTTCTCTTCCTGCGCAGCGGCTACCACCACGTCGCGGCGGCCTGATCCGTCCGCCGCCCCGCGAGGCCCGTGCACACCCTGCCCATCCCCCTTTCCGCCTTTCCGCGGAGGCCGGTTCATGACCACACTGCCCCTGCGCGACGCCCGTCTCCTCGTCGAAGCCGCGCTGACCCGTGCAGGCCACACCGCCGAGGAGTCCGCGGTCATCGCCGACCACCTCGTCGACTGCGAGACGCGCGGGCTCGGCTTCGGCGGACTCGCCCGCGCGCTGTCCGTCGTAGAACGCAAACGCGCGGCCGCGGCGCCCCCGCGGTCGATCCGCACGGTCGCCGAGACCCCGGTGTCGGCGACCGTCGACGGCGGCGACCACGTGGGCTACCTCGTCGGCGCCCACGCACTCGAACTCGCCACGGCGAAGGCCCGCGCCCACGGAATGGCCGTCGTCGGCGCACGCAACACCTGGTACACGGGGATGTTCTCCTACTACCTGGAGAGGGCGGCGAGAGCCGGGTTCTTCGGCATGATCGCGGGCAGCGGCCCCGCGATGGTGGCCCCGTTCGGCGGCACCGAGGCCCGCTTCGGCACCAACCCGATCGCCTTCGGCTTCCCCGCCGACCCGTCGCCGGTCATCTGGGACATCGGCACCTCGGCGGTCATGTACGGCGAGGCCGTGCTGAAGGACCGGCTCGGCGAGCGGCTCGTCCCGGGGCAGGCGTACGACGCGGCGGGTGCGCCGACGCTCGACCCGGCGCAGGCGCTGGAGGGCGCCTTCGCCGTCTGGGGCGGCCACAAGGGCTCAGGGCTCGCTCTGGTCGTACAGCTCCTCGGCATGATGAGCGGCGCCGCGGCCGATCCTCCGGGCCTCTCCGACTGCGGGTTCTTCGTCCTGCTGCTCGATCCGGAGCGGTTGACCGACGCGCGGGCGTACGCGCGCCGCGTCACAGAACTCGCCGCCGCGGTGCGTGCGACCAGGCCCGTCGAGGGCGGCGGCGCGGTGCGCGTGCCGTTCGACCGCTCCGCGGCCTGCCGGGAGCGGACTCTGCGGCGGGGCACGATCGAGGTTCCCGGCGCCGTCGTCGCCGCGCTCCGCAGGGAGGCCGGCCACAGCTGAGACCCGAGGCGACCCAGCGCCGGGGCCGCCCGCGGACGCACCCCGCGGGCCGAGCGCCGTCCCATCCCCGCATCCCCGTGTCCGTCGGCACCGACGGGCGCGGCCTCCGGCCCCCGCTCCGCGCACGGAGCGGCTCCCCCGTCCGGCCGGACCGGTCAGCCACCTGCGGCCCGCCCACCCGGGCCGCCCGACAAGAAACGTACGGAGAATCCGATGGTCGACTTCTTCACGGGTTTGCAGCCCCTCCAGGCCGGCGAGACCGAACCGGACCGCATGCTGGAGCGGATCCGCGCACTGGACCGCTCCGAGGCGGTGGACCGCGTCCTCATCGGCTACTCCTCCACCTGGCCGCACAACCACGCGACCGCGCCGTTCGCCTTGGCGGGTTCGGAGCGGTTCTCGCCGATCGTGGCGCACCGGCCGGGCGTGATGCCCCCGGTGGCAGCGGCCCGCTACTTCGCCACCCTCGACGTGCTCGCCCGCGGCCGGCTGGCGATCAACGTCGTCGTGGGCGGCTCCGACAAGGACCTGCGCCGCGAGTCCGACTCCCTGCCGAAGGCGGAGCGCTACCGCCGTGCCACGGAGTACCTCGACGTCGTACGGCGGGCCTGGACCGCGGAGGAGCCGTTCGACCACCACGGCGACTACTACACAGCGGAGGCCGTGAAGCTGCTGACCAAACCGGTGCAGGGGCAGGTGCCCGTGTTCATGGGCGGAGAGAGCGACGACGCGGTCGCCTTCGGCGCCCGGCACGCCGACCTCTACATGCTGTGGGGCGAACCGTTCGCGGGGACGAAACAGCGCATCGACCGGGTGGCCTCGGCCGCCGCGGCCCACGGCCGCGGCCTGCGGTACTCGCTGAGCCTGCGGCTGTTCGTCGGGGACACCGATGAGGACGCCTGGGCGCAGGCCAGGGCTGTGGAGCGGCAGATCGCCGAGTCCTCGGGGCAGTTCCTCCGCTCGTCGGCCACGGACACGTCGGTCGGCAGGCAGCGGGCCCTTGCACTGACCGACAGGGAGCTGCACGACGACTGCTTCTGGACCGGACTGACGAAGCTGCTCGGCGGGTTCGCCAACTCGCAGGCGCTCGTGGGCACCGAGGAGCGGATCCTGGACACACTGGGCCGCTACCGCGACCTCGGGGTCGACGCGTTCCTCGTCACGACGGGCGCCGAGGCCGGGTGGGACCCGGCCCTCGAGGACTTCGTGCGCCGCGCCAAGAGGGAGCTGTCATGACGGAGACGGTCGGCGAGCTGCTCGCCGCGCGCGCCGAGGAACACCCGCACCGCACCGCCTGCGTCTTCGGGGACACCGAACTGACCTACGCGGAGCTCGACTCCCGGGTCACGACCGTGGCGCGCGGCCTGATCGCGCTCGGCGCGGCGCCCGGCGAGTCGGTCGGTATCCTCCTGCCCAACAGGACCGAGTACCTGCTCGCCTGGTTCGGTGCGGCGCGGGCCGGTCTGGTCGAGGTCCCGCTGAACACGGCCTACAAGGGGCAGTTCCTCGCCCACGCGCTCGGCAGCACGGACGTGCGGATCCTGGTCACCGAGGCGGCGCTGCTCGACCTGGTCGCGGAACTCGCCGAACCGCCGGCCGCGCTGCGCACCGTCGTGCTGCTCGACTCCCCGCCGCACCGGGTGCCGCCCGGGGTGCGCGTGGTCGGCTGGGACGCCCTGTTGGCGGGCGCGGATCCGGCGACCGCGCTCCCGCGCGTCGGCGCGGGCGACCCCGTCGCGATCATGCTGACGTCCGGAACGACCGGGCGCAGCAAGGGTGTCGTCTATCCGAACCGTATGCAGGTGGTGGCCGCCACGGAGTGCGCGGCCCAGATGGGCACCGCCCAGGACGAGCGGCTCTACACCTGCCTGCCGCTGTTCCACGGCGCCGCGCAGGTCAACCTGTCCCTGCACGCGCTCGCCGCGGGCGCCACCCTGGTGCTCGGCCGCAGGTTCAGCGCGGGCGCGTTCTGGGACGAGGTGCGCGCGCACCGGGTCACCCAGTTCCACGCGCTCGGCTCGATCCTGCCGATGCTGCTCGCCCGGCCACCGTCCGCGCGCGACCGGGACCACCGGGCGCGCAAGGCGTTCGCCGCGCCCGCGCCCGCGCAGATACTGCACCCCTTCGAGGAGCGCTTCGGCGTACGTCTCGTCGAGGGCTACGGACTGACCGAGATCAAGAACGTGCTGTACAACCCGCTGGACGCGCGGAAGGTCGGCTCGCTCGGCCTGCCCACCCGGTCCTCCGAGGTGGAGGTGCACGACGCGGACGGCAGGCCCGCCGCGGCCGGGCAGCCCGGGGAGATCGTGTACCGGCCCCGCGAGCCGTACGTCATGTTCTCCGGGTACCACCGCAGCCCCGAGGCGACCCTGGAGACGGTCCGTGACCTGTGGTGGCACACCGGGGACCTCGGCTACCGGGACGACGACGGCTACTTCTACTTCCTCGACCGCAAGAAGGACGCGCTCCGCCGCCGCGGCGAGAACATCTCGTCCCACGAGGTCGAGTCGGTGCTGCTCGACTACCCGGGGGTGGTCGCGGCCGCCGCCGTCGCCACACCGTCCGACCTGGGCGAGGACGAGGTGCTCGCGGTCGTCCAGCCGGAGGCGGGACACGACCTGGACCTGCGCGACCTGTTCGCGCACTGCGACCGTTCGATGCCCCGCTTCATGGTGCCGCGCTACTACCGCGTGGTGGACGAGCTGCCCGCGACCCCGACAGGCAAGGTGCGCAAGCACGACCTCCGCGGCCACGGCAGGTCGGGGGCGTGGGACGCGCAGGCCGCGGGGTACGAACCGACGAGGAACATCTGAGGCCGCCATGCGTATCCGTGAGATCGGTCCCCGGCTGGCCTTCCAGAACCATGCGGTACCGACAGGGGTGAAGGTCGAGCTGGTGGGGCGCCTGCTCGACGCGGGTGTCCGAGCGTTCGAACTCTCCTCGTTCGTGCGGCCCGATCTGGTACCCGGTCTCGCCGACGCGGAGGAGGTGTTCGCCGCGGTGCGTGAGGCACCGGACGTGCGCCTCGACTGCTGTGTCGGCAACATGCGCGGACTGGCTCGCGCCATCGAGGCCGGGGCGGACTCCGCGGCCTTTCTGCTCTCCGCGGACGAGGAGTTCGCCCACGCCAACATCGGCCGTTCCACAGCGGACTCGCTGGCCGAACTCGAACGGCTGGCCGCGCTCGCGGCAGGCAGCGGCACCGTGCTCGGCACTTACATCATCTTCGCGTGGGGCGGCCCGACCGGGCCCGCGCGCACCGGCGCGGACCTGCGTCCGCTGGCCCGCCGACTGCAGGACATCGGGGTCGACCACTGGATCCTGGCCGACTCTGCGGGGTACGCGGCCCCGCCGCAGATCCGTGAACTCGTCGGCGCGGCCTCCGCGTTCGTGCCGCCGGAGAACCTCACCGTGCAGATTCACGACGACCGCGGCATGGGACTCGCCGCGCTGCTCCCGCTGATCGAGGCGGAAGTCGGCACCGTCGACACCTCGCTGGCGGGCGGCGGCGGGCACCCGGCGCTGCCCGGCCGTCGCGGCGGCGGTCTGTGCACCGAGGACGCTGTGCAGCTCCTCGAACTGTCCGGCGTGGACACGGGCGTCGACCTCTCGCGGCTCGTCGATACGGCGAACTGGCTCACCACCGAGGTCGGCGTCGCCGGCAGGGGCTTCGTCAGGCATACGGGCCGCGTACCTGACGGCCCCGGCGCGCCCCTCGACTTCTCCTGGGGCACCCGGGGCTCCCACTAAAGTGAAACAGCACTTCAGTACGATGGGTGCGACGCCCAGGCTGCGGGCGCCCCGGAGACGCGCCGCGCGCCCGCCGGCAGGACGAGGAAGAGGAGTCTTCGATGGCAGTGTTCATCGTGCGTCTGCAGCACCCGGACGAGGAGGGCTGGAAGCGCTGGGTCAAGCCCCACGTGGAGTGGATCGAACAGCAGGTCGCGTCGGGCGTCGTCGTCGCGTCGGGCCCGTCGGTCGGCACGTCCGTGCGACAGGGGTGGCTCGTGATGGCCGCGAACTCGCAGAGCGAGCTGCGCTCCGTGCTGGAGACCGACCCGTTCTGGCGCCACGGCATCGTCGAGGGCCTGCTGATCGTCGAGTGGGACCCGGTCTTCGGCAGGCTCGACGGGTTCTCCTCCTCGCCAGGCGGGTTGACGGCGGAGGACCTGACCTCGTGACCAGGGGAATCCGCACCGTCAGTGATCGTCCGCGCAGCCGCCGCGCGCACGCGCTGGTCATCGAGGCGACCGCGCACATCCTGGCGACCGAGGGCTTCCGAGCGGTCGCCGTCGACCGGATCGCCCGCGAGTCCGGGGTCAGCACCGCCACGATCTACAAGCACTGGCCGTCGAAGACGGCGATCGCCGCAGAGGCGTTCGGCACCCTCGCGGCGCGCGCCGTCGAGGCCCCGCGGTCCGGGGACCCGGTCGAGGACCTCGTCGAGACTGCTGTCGCCACCATCACGTTCTACGCCCGTGAAGGAGCCGGGGCCGCGTTCCGTGAACTGCTGGCCGGCTGCGCGCTCGAACCGGAGGGCGCGGCGTACTTCCGCGCGTACTTCCTCCAGCCGCGACGCGACGAACTCGCGCCCCTCTGGCGCAGGGCCGCAGCCGCCGGACAGGTCAGGGACGACCTCGACCCGGACGAGGCGATGGACGTCCTGTTCGGGCCCGCGGCCTTCGTGCTCCTGACGCGCGCAGCGCCGGTCGGCGCCGACGAGGTGCGCCGCCTCGTCATCCGGACGCTGCGCGGCCTCGGCGCCTGAGGAGCCGTTGCTCGCCGGGCGTCGCGGGGTTCCGGGTGCTCCGTGCGGCGACCGCGGGGGCTTCCTTATATCGGGCATACGGACTTCTGTCGGGCTTCTCACAGCGCCCTCATAGTCTTTTCATGTCACGGTCGGAAAGTCATAGCCATGACGAACTTCTTCGGGCACCGCGAAAGCCAGCACAGCGACGACCAGTCCTTCGGCGAGCAGCCTGAGCAGGCGCGGCAGCAGCCTCACCAGGCCCCGCAGCAGCCGTACGCGTCATTCTCCGAACGCTCCGAGGCCGGGGCCCCCGCCTCGCCCTACGCCGCCTCCACGGAACCCGCGTACGGCGGCTCCTCCTCCGGCGGCTTCCCCCCGCCGCCCGCCTACGCGCCCGGCCAGGACGGCGGCGACGGCGGGCACCACGGCCACGGCGAGGGCCGGCGACGGGCCCGCGGCCCCGTCGCCCTGGTCGCGGCGGTCGCGCTCGCGGCCGCCGTGGTCGGCGGCGGCGTGGCGACCGTGCTCACCGAGAACGCCGACAGCAACCCCAACGCCAGCACCACGGTCGGCGTCAGCGGCACCACCGTCTCGCAGAGCAGCAAGGGCACGGTGGCGGGCGTCGCGCAGGCCGTGACCCCGGCCATCGTGGAGATCACCGCGGACTCGCAGGGCGGCGAGTCGATCGGCTCGGGCGTCGTGATCACCTCGGACGGCCAGGTCCTCACCAACAACCACGTCGTGTCGGGCGCCTCGCAGATCAAGGTGAAGCTGAGCACCGGCAAGACGTACACCGCGAGCGTCCTGGGCACCGACCCGGACAAGGACCTCGCCCTCATCAAGCTGCAGGGCGCGAGCGGGCTGAAGACCGCGGCCCTCGGCGACTCGGACTCCGTGCACGTCGGCGACCAGGTGGTCGCGATCGGCTCCCCGCAGGGCCTCCAGTCCACCGTCACCAGCGGCATCATCTCCGCGCTCGACCGCGACGTCACCGTCCCGAAGGAGGACGGCGACAGCCAGAGCCAGAGCCAGGAGCAGGGCCAGGACGGCGACGGCCTGTTCGGCGGCGGCAGCGGGAGCGGCGGCGGCAGCGACAACTGGCCCTTCGAGTTCGGCGGTCAGCAGTTCAACGGCGACACCGGCAGCCAGACCACCACCTACAAGGCCTTCCAGACCGACGCGTCCCTCAACCCCGGCAACTCCGGCGGCGCGCTGCTCGACATGAACGGCGACGTCATCGGCATCAACTCGGCCATGTACGCGCCCTCATCGGGCGGCAGCACGAGCGGCGACTCCAGCTCGGCCGGCAGCGTCGGACTCGGTTTCGCGATCCCCGTCAACACGGTCAAGGCCGACCTGGCCTCGCTGCGCGACGGCGGCAGCTCCGCGAACTGACGCGACGGCCCAGCACCGGGAGAGGACGGACCCCGTGGCGCACTCCGTTACCTTCGGATACGACGTCGAGGGAGTCGGCGGCACTGAGGGCAGGGACGGACGAGGGAGCAGCGACATGAGTTCCGCCGAGGCGGAGACCCAGCGGATTCTGATCGTGGACGACGAACCCGCGGTGCGCGAGGCGCTCCGGCGCAGCCTCACCTTCGACGGGTACGGCACCGAGGTCGCGGTCGACGGCTTCGACGCCCTGGCCAAGGCCGAGGCGTACGCCCCCGACCTGATCGTGCTGGACATCCAGATGCCCCGCATGGACGGCCTGACCGCGGCCCGCAGGCTCAGGAACGGCGGCTCCACGGTGCCGATCCTGATGCTCACCGCCCGCGACACGGTGGGCGACCGGGTCACGGGACTCGACGCGGGCGCGGACGACTACCTGGTCAAACCGTTCGAGCTGGACGAGCTGTTCGCGCGCATCCGCGCCCTGCTGCGCCGCAGCTCCTACCTGGCGTCGGCGTCGGGCGCCACGGCCGTGCCCGAGGACGACGTGCTGTCCTTCGCGGACCTCAGGATGGATTTGACCACCCGCGAGGTGACCCGCGGCGAGCGCCGCGTCGAGTTGACGCGCACCGAGTTCACCCTGCTGGAGATGTTCCTCGCGCACCCGCGCCAGGTGCTCACCCGCGAGCAGATCCTCAAGGCCGTGTGGGGCTTCGACTTCGAGCCGAGCTCCAACTCCCTCGACGTGTACGTGATGTACCTGCGGCGCAAGACGGAGGGCGGCGGTGAGCCGCGCCTCGTCCACACGGTGCGCGGCGTCGGGTACGTCCTGCGCACGGACAACCCCGGCGGCGGCGCATGACGGATCCCTCCCGCGAGCGCCGGGACGGCACATACGGCTCGACGGGGCCCGTCGAGGGCGGCGCGGAGGGCACGCGGGCCGAAGGCACCGGCGCCGGTTCCTTCGGCACGGGCCACGGCCCCCGCTCCGCAGACCCAGGCCCCGAAGTCCCAGGCCCCGCGGAGACCGGCGCCGACGACACCGAGGGGGTCGGCGGCCCGCACGGCGAGCGGCACGAGCCCGCGGCGGCGCGGCCCGCCCGCGGCCACACGAACCTCGCGATCCGCCTCACCGCGCCCGTACGCCGCTTCGGCGCGCTGCCGATCCGCTCGCGGATGGCGCTGCTCGTCGCCGCCGCCGTCGCGATCGCGGTCGCCGTCGTCGCCGTCGCGAGCTGGCTGCTCACCCGTAGCCAGCTGCGCAACGAGCTCGACAACTCGCTGCGCAACAGCACCGCCCCCAGCAGCCAGATCTCCAGCGCCATCGACACCTGCAACCAGGGCAGCAGCTCGAACTCGGACTCCAGCCAGAACTCCACGGGCCGCGGCACCGCGCCGTCCGGCTCCGAGCAGGCCTTCGCGTACTTCCAGGTGGTGTTCGACGACGGATCCCGCTGTGTCGCCGTGGGCTCGCAGCCGGTGAAGGTGCAGGCCGAGGACGTGGCCGTGGCCCGGCAGAACGCGCCGGAGTCGCCTGTGCACACCAGCACGACGGAGAGCGGCCAGCAGGTCCAGGTCCACACCCGGCTCCAGTCGATCCGCTACGGGCCGCCCGGCAGTCCGCTGCGGGTGGTGGCCGTCAGCATCTCCCGGCCCGTCGACGAGATCCAGACCTCGCTGAACCGGCTCGCGCTGCTGCTCACCGTCGTCGCCGGGATCGGCGTGCTGGGCGCGGGCGCGGCCGGCCTGTGGATCGCGCGGACCGGGCTGCGGCCCGTGGACGGGCTCACCAGGGCCGTCGAGCACGTGGCGCGCACCGAGGACCTCAGCGTCCGCATCCCCGTCGACGGGGAGGACGAGATCGCCCGGCTCTCCCGGTCGTTCAACTCGATGACCGCCGCGCTCGCCTCCTCCCGCGACCGGCAGTCGCAGCTGATCGCCGACGCGGGCCACGAGCTGCGCACCCCGCTGACCTCGCTGCGCACCAACGTCGAGCTGCTGGCGCGCAGCGAGGAGACGGGGCGGGCCATCCCCGCAGACGACCGCAGGGCGCTGATGGCGTCCGTCAAGGCGCAGATGTCGGAGCTCGCCGCGCTCATCGGCGACCTCCAGGAGCTGTCCAGGCCGGACGCGCTCGCGCCCGGTCAGGTGCGGGTGGTCGCGCTGCACGAGGTCGTGGAGCAGGCGCTGCGCCGCGCCCGGCTGCGCGGCCCCGACCTCGCCATCGACGCGACGACCTCCGACTGGTACGTACGGGCCGAGCCGGCGACGCTGGAGCGCGCCGTCGTCAACGTCCTCGACAACGCGGTGAAGTTCAGCCCGCCCGGCGGCAGCGTGGAGGTGCGGCTCGACGGCGCGGGCGTGCTGACCGTGCGGGACCACGGGCCGGGCATCCCGCCCGAGGACCTGCCGCACGTCTTCGAGCGCTTCTGGCGCTCGCCGTCCGCCCGCTCGCTGCCGGGTTCCGGGCTCGGGCTCGCGATCGTCGCCCGTACGCTCCAGCAGGCCGGCGGTGAGATCACGCTCGAACCCGCGGACGGCGGCGGCACCGTGGCGCGCATCCGGCTGCCCGGGGCGCCGACCCCGCCGCCCGACGTCCCGCCCGACGCCCCCGGAGGCAACCGGGACGGCGCGCCCGACGGCGCCCGTGGCGGCACCCCGGGCGACGAGGAGGGCGGGTGGGGCGCCGTACCCTCGTCGCATGACTGACGCAGCAGCTCGCGAGCCCGCACGGCGGGTGAGGACCTTCGACGCGCTCACGGACGACCAGGCAGCGGCCGTGCTGGGCCTGCTGGCCGACACGGCGGCATCCGACGGCCTCCAGGCCGTCTCCGAACAGGGCAGGCTCCAGCTGCGCGGCGGGGCGCGGCCCGGGGTGCGGCACGTGCTGCTCTCGGTCGGCGACACCCTCGTCGGGTACGCGCAGCTGGACGGCGGCGACCCGGTCGAGGCGCCCGCCGCCGAGCTGCTCGTACACCCGTCGTGGCGCGGCCGCGGCCACGGCAGGGCACTCGGCGACGCGCTGCTCGCGGCGTCAGGACGGCGCCTGCGGGTCTGGGCGCACGGCGGCAAGCCCGCGGCGCGCCACCTGGCGCAGGTGCTCGGCCTCAGCCTCTTCCGCGAGCTGCGCCAGCTGCGGCGGCCGCTCACGCCGCTTGACATCCCGGAGCCCGCGCTGCCCCCGGGCGTCGCGATCCGCACGTACGTGCCCGGCGCGGACGACGCGGCCTGGCTCGCGCTCAACGCGGCCGCGTTCGCGCACCACCCCGAGCAGGGCGGCATGACACAGCGCGACCTCGACGACCGCATGGCGGAGCCGTGGTTCGACCCGAAGGGCTTCTTCCTCGCGGAGCGCGCGGGCGAGCTGATCGGCTTCCACTGGACCAAGGTCCACGCGCAGGAGCAGCTCGGCGAGGTCTACGTGGTCGGCATCAGCCCGGCCGCCCAGGGCGGCGGCCTCGGCAAGGCCCTCACCGCGATCGGCCTGCGCCACCTGGCGGCCGAGGGCCTGCCCACGGCGATGCTCTACGTGGACGGCGACAACACGCCGGCCCTCCGCGTCTACGAGGGCCTCGGCTTCACCACCTACGAGACCGACCTGATGTACCGCACGGAGCTCTGAGCGGGCGGGGGGAGGGCCGCGCCGCCCCCGATGCCGCCGCACCCGGCACCCGGACTCCGCGCCCGGCGCCCCGCTGTGGCCCCCCGGGCGCGGGCGGCACCGTCCGGCCGCGACGCCCGGCACGCCGACCCGGTGCCCCGACCCCGGCGCCAGGGCACGCCGACCCGCCTGCTCCGGCACCAGGGCACGCCGACCCGCCTGCTCCGGCACCCGGGCGCGCCGGCCCGATCCCCGTGACCCGGCACCCGTCCACGCCGGCCTGCCCCCGTGTTCCCGGGAGCCGGGGACGCCCCCGTACCCGTACGCGCCGCCGCGGTGCCGTACCCGGGCGCCTCGGCCCGGCGCCGCGGAGGCCGGGGGCGCGGGGCGCGGCCCCTGGGGGTAGCGGCTCGCTTTCCTTCACGTCATCTCCTCGTCACCGGTCATTCAGCGGCTCTTGCGACCCTCGCTGAATGCAGCCCGCTGTGCCCCCCACCCAGAACGGCAGGAACCCCTTCTCCCCCGCTCGCTCCAACGCGACCGGCGCCCCCTCCGCGCGGAAGAATGGGGACATGAGCCAGCAGCCCGCCGAGGTACCGGTCCAGCAGCCCACGCCCGCGCGCCCCCAGGGGCCCGCGGCCCAGCCCTCCGTCGGACTCCTCGCCGCGCACCGGCCGAGCGCGGTCGCGGGCACCGTCTCCGACCTGGAGCCGGACCTCGACTCCGACCTCGACACCTACGAGGAGGGCGGTGCCCCCGAGGGCGCGGAACAGCTCCCGCGCGGACGGTTCCTCGACCGGGAGCGCAGCTGGCTCGCGTTCAACGAGCGGGTGCTCGAACTCGCGGAGGACCCCGCGACCCCGCTGCTTGAGCGCGCGAACTTCCTCGCGATCTTCGCCTCCAACCTCGACGAGTTCTTCATGGTCCGCGTCGCCGGACTCAAGCGCCGCATCGCGACCGGCGTGGCCACCAGGTCGGCGTCCGGGCTCCAGCCCCGCGAGGTGCTCGACCTGATCTGGACCCGCTCGCGGGAGCTCATGGCCCGGCACGCGGCCTGCTACCAGCAGGACATCACGCCCGCCCTCGGCGACGAGGGCATCCACATCGTGCGCTGGCCCGAGCTGACGGAGAAGGAGCAGGCCCGCCTGTTCACCCTCTTCCGGCAGCAGATCTTCCCCGTCCTCACCCCGCTCGCCGTGGACCCCGCGCACCCCTTCCCGTACATCTCGGGGCTCTCCCTGAACCTCGCGGTCGTGGTGCGCAACCCCGTCAGCGGCCACCGCCACTTCGCCCGCGTCAAGGTCCCGCCGCTGCTCTCGCGGTTCCTCGAAGCGTCCCCGCAGCGGTACGTGCCGCTCGAAGACGTCATAGCCGCGCACCTGGAGGAGCTGTTCCCCGGCATGGAGGTGCTGGCGCACCACATGTTCCGGGTCACCCGCAACGAGGACCTGGAGGTCGAGGAGGACGACACCGAGAACCTCCTCAAGGCGCTGGAGAAGGAGCTCATGCGGCGCCGCTTCGGCCCGCCGGTGCGCCTGGAGGTCGAGGAGTCCATCGACCCGTACGTGCTCGACCTGCTGGTGCGCGAGCTGAAGGTGTCGGACGCCGAGGTGTACCCGCTGCCGGGGCCGCTCGACCTGACGGCGCTGTTCGGCGTGGCCTCCCTCGATCGGCCCGAGCTGAAGTACCCCCGGTTCATCGCGGGCATCCACCGCGACCTGTCGGAGGTGGAGTCCGCGTCCGCGCCGGACATCTTCGCTGCGCTGCGCGAGCGGGACGTGCTGCTGCACCACCCGTACGACTCGTTCTCCACGTCCGTGCAGGCGTTCCTCGAACAGGCCGCAGCCGACCCCGACGTCCTCGCGATCAAGCAGACGCTGTACCGCACGTCCGGCGACTCCCCCATCGTGGACGCGCTGATCGACGCGGCCGAGTCGGGCAAGCAGGTCCTCGTCCTGGTGGAGATCAAGGCGCGCTTCGACGAGCAGGCCAACATCAAGTGGGCCCGCAAGCTGGAGGAGGCGGGCTGCCATGTCGTCTACGGCCTGGTCGGCCTGAAGACCCACTGCAAGCTCTCCCTGGTCGTGCGGCAGGAGGGCGACACCCTGCGCCGCTACAGCCACGTCGGCACCGGCAACTACCACCCGAAGACCGCGCGGCTCTACGAGGACCTCGGCCTGCTCACCGCCGACCCGCAGGTGGGCGCCGACCTGTCCGACCTGTTCAACCGGCTCTCCGGCTACTCGCGCCGCGAGACCTACCGCAGGCTGCTGGTCGCGCCGAAGTCCCTGCGGGACGGCCTGGTCTCCCGGATCAACAAGGAGGCCGCGCACCACCGCGCGGGCCGGCCCGCGTACGTGAAGATCAAGGTCAACTCGATGGTGGACGAGGCCGTGATCGACGCCCTGTACCGCGCGTCGCAGGCGGGGGTGCCCGTCGACATCTGGGTGCGCGGCATCTGCGCGATCCGGCCGGGCGTCCCCGGCCTCTCGGAGCACATCCGGGTGCGCTCCATACTCGGCCGCTTCCTCGAACACTCCCGCGTCTTCGCGTTCTGCAACGGCGGCGAGCCCGAGGTGTGGCTCGGCAGCGCCGACATGATGCACCGCAACCTCGACCGCCGCATAGAGGCCCTCGTACGGGTCACCGACCCGGCGCACCGCGCCGCGCTGACCCGGCTCCTGGAGACCGGCATGTCCGACCAGACCTCCTCCTGGCACCTCGGCCCCGACGGCGAGTGGACGCGGCACGCCACGGACGCGGAGGGGCTGCCCCTGCGGCACGTACAGGAAGTGCTCATTGACGCCCGGAGGCGCCGGCGTGCAGCACCATGAAGCCGAGACCGACCAGCTGACGGCGGCCGCGGGGGAGGTGCTCTCCCGGTACCTGCACTCCCGGGCCGGCGACTTCCTGCGCAGCCTGCGGCTGTACGGCGAGAGCGGCTCCGACACCGCGGCGGCCGAGCAGGCGGCCCGTGCCCTGCGCGGCTCGGCGCGCCGGATCAGCGGCACCCTGTACACCTACCGCAACATGTTCGACCCCGGGTGGGCCGACCACCTGCGGGCCGAGCTCGCGTGGCTCTCGGGGACACTCGCGCAGGAGCACGCCTGCACGGCCCGCCTGCACCGCCTGGTCGCGGCGCTCGCCAGGCTCTCGGGCGTCGGTGCCGCGCCCGCGGGCGCGGCCCCCGCGGGCGGGGCGGAGGCCGCAGGCGCCGCCGCGCGGCCTCGCGCGGCGGCGGCCGCCCGCGCGGCGAACGGCTCGCTGCCCGACGCCCCGCCCCCCGGCACGCTCACGGTCGGCGCCTCCCGGGCCGGCGCCCTGCTCGACCGGCAGCTCACCCTCGCGCGCACCCGCGCCCACTCCGCGACGCTCCAGGCCCTCGGCTCCTCGCGCTTCCACGCCGTCGCCGACGCGGTCGCGGTCCTCGCCTCCGAGGTGCCGCTCGCGCCGCCCGCCGCGACGGCCGCGCCGGACGCGCTCGGCGTGCCGGGCGGGCGCACCAGGCGGCAGCTCCTCGACGCGGTGGCCGCGCTCCCGCTGGCGCGCGCCGCCCACCCGTACAACGCGGAGGCCCTGGTCCACGGCCTGTCCACGGCCTCGGAAGGCGAGGCGCAGGACGCGCCCTGGCACCAGGTGCGGCAGCTGCTGCGGCTGCACCGCTACGCGGAGGAGGTGTGGTGCGCGGGCGGCGCCCCCGACCCGCTGCTCGCGGACGCGGGCCGCGCCCTCGACCGGCACCGCGACGCGGCGGAGGCCGCGGCCGCCGCGGCGAACGCGGCCCGCACCCCGCGGATCGCCCCGGCGACGGCGTACGCGCTCGGCGTGCTCCACGCCGACCAGCGCCTTGAGGTCGAGGCGGCGCGCTTCGCGTTCCAGCGGCTGTGGCAGCAGTCCGCCGCGGTCGCGGCCCACTGAGGCGGTTTTCCCTGCCGGGCGCGGATGGGCCCCGGACCCGCGGGGCATACGGTCCAGCGGTGTGCGGCCCACGACGCGACGTGAACGGCGGTGACCATGACGGCAGCGGATCCCGGGGGACCGGACGGCACGGTACTCGCCGCCGGCTGCGTCCTGTGGCGGAGCGTGGGCGGCACCGTGGAGATCTGCCTCGTGCACCGGCCGAAGTACGACGACTGGTCGCACCCGAAGGGCAAGCTCGGGCCGGGTGAGAGCGCACTGGCCGGGGCGCTGCGCGAGGTGCTTGAGGAGACCGGCCACTACTGCGTGACCGGCCCGTGCCTCGGCACGGTGCGCTACGAGGCCGAGGGGCGGTCCAAGTCCGTCACGTACTGGGCGGCCGAGGAGAGCGGCGGCGCGTTCGCCCCCAACCACGAGGTCGACCGCGTCCTGTGGCTCCCGCCCGCCGCCGCCCGCGACCGTCTGACCCACCCCCGCGACCGCGCCCTCCTCGACCGCCTCGCCCCCGACCACACCTGACCACCCCTGCACCCGCGCCCACCGGCTGACGCACCGATGCCAACGGTGCGCATCCGGTCCCGACCGGCCTCCGGCCACCCAGCCGACCCCCGGCACCCCGGACACCACGGACACCCCGGGCACCCCGGGCACCACGGATACCACGGCACCACGGACACCACGGACACCACGGCACCACGGACACCCCGGCACCACGGACACCACGGACACCAAGGACACCAAGGACACCAAGGACACCACGGGCACCACGGCGCCCCGTCCCCTGCGCGGGTGCTTCTCAGCCACAGGGCCCGGCAGCCTGAACCGCCCTCGGTCCGGCCCGCGGGCCCGGCGGCAGCCGAGCGGGCCACCGCCCCGCGCCCCGCGCCCTGGGCCCGCCCTGGCATGCTCGGACCCGCCTCGGCCGGACCCCGGCGACGGCTCGCACGGCCGGCGCCAGCGGCAGCGCCAGCGGCAGCGGCAGCGGCAGCGGCAGCGCCACCCGAGGGGACGGCCGCCCGCACTCGGACGCCCGCGCCCGTACGCCCGCGCCCGGCGGGCGGGCACGCGGCAGGGAACGGCGCGCCGTTCCGCCGATGCCCGCGCGGGAGGCGGAAGCGCGCCTGAATCGACACCTCGGCGACGGCCGAACCGACACCTTCGGGCGCTAGACGCCGGGGCCGAACCAGGCCGTCCCCCACGGTTCACCCCTCGTTCATTTCACCCCGCAGACGGCTTCACCTCATCTGCCTAATTTCGGGCTTACCAGGTGACGCGCCCCACGGCGCGGGACCGGCTCACCCGACGCACGCCGCCATCACATTCCGAGACGAACGGCGGCTCCTGGAAGGAAACACCCGAAGTGAAGCTTCTGCGCAAGAACGGGCTGCGTGCCACCGCGCTCGGTGCCCTCGCCGTGTCAGGCGCCCTGGTTCTCACGGCGTGTGGCTCGGACGACAACAGCAGCGGCAGCGGCGCGAGCGCGAGCGCCTCCGGCGGCACGAGCGCCTCCCCGGCCGCGGGTGCCATCGACTGCGGCAAGGGCTCGGGCAACCTGCTGGCCTCCGGCTCCACGGCCCAGCAGAACGCCATGGACCAGTGGGTCAAGAACTTCATGCAGTCCTGCTCCGGCACCCAGATCAACTACAAGGGCATCGGCTCCGGCGCGGGCGTGCAGCAGTTCCTCCAGGGCCAGACGGCGTTCGCGGGCTCCGACTCGCCGCTCAAGCCCGAGCAGATCACGCAGTCCAAGAAGGTCTGCTCCGGCGGCCAGGCCATCGACCTGCCCATGGTCGGCGGCCCGATCTCGGTGATCTACAACGTCCCCGGCGTCGACGACCTGACGCTGGACGCCCCGACCGTGGCGAAGATCTTCAACTCGAAGATCACCAAGTGGAACGACCCGGCCATCGCCAAGCTGAACCCGGGCGCCAAGCTGCCCGCCACGGCGATCCAGCCCTTCCACCGCTCGGACGACTCCGGCACGACGGACAACTTCACCAAGTACCTGATCGCCGCCGCCAAGAGCGACTGGCCCTTCTCCGGCGGCCAGACCTGGCAGGCCAAGGGCGGCCAGTCCGCGCAGGGCTCCGCCAACGTCGCCTCGCAGGTCAAGCAGACCGCGGGCGCCATCGGCTACGCCGAGCTCTCGTACGCCAACTCCAACCAGCTCCCGACGGTCCAGCTGGACACCGGCGCCTCCGCCCCGGTCAAGGTCAGCGCCGACTCCGCGTCGAAGGCCGTCGCGGACGCCAAGGTCGTCGGCACGGGCGGCGACCTCGCCCTCCAGCTCGACTACACCACCAAGGCCGAGGGCGCCTGGCCCATCACCCTGGTGACCAACGAGATCCTCTGCGACAAGGGCAACAAGGCGGCGACCCTCGACGCCACGAAGTCCTTCCTGAACTACATCGCGAGCGACGACGCCCAGAAGCAGATCAGCTCGCTGGGCTACGCGCCGCTGCCGGACAACATCGCCACGCAGGTCCGTACCGCGATCGGTTCGCTCTCCTGACCCGCGGGGCCACCCACCCCGTCCGCTGATCCATGTACGCAGGCCCCGCATGGCTCCCGGCCCCGCGGGGCCTGCGTACATCCGGTGCACCGCCGCCGGGGGAGCGCTGCTCCCCCACCAGACCGGAGACACATCTATGGACATGACCCAGACGGCCGACGCGCCGCCACCGAGCCCGCCCACCCCGCCGAACGGGGCCGAGGGCGGCGTCGAGAAGCGCCCCGCGCTCCGCCCGGGCGACCGGATCTTCCTCGGCTTCTCCGGGGGCTCCGGCATCCTGCTGCTCGTGGTGATGGCCGCCATCGCCGGCTTCCTCACCTACCGCGCGGTCAACGCGATCTCCCAGGACCACGGCAACTTCTTCACCACCTTCGAGTGGAACGCCGACAGCACCCCGCCGGTGTTCGGCATCGCGGTCCTCGCCTTCGGCACGGTCGTCAGCTCGATCATCGCCATGGCGATCGCCGTGCCGGTCTCCCTCGGCATCGCGCTGTTCATCACGCACTACGCGCACCGCAGGGTCGCCGCGCCGCTCGCCTACCTCGTGGACCTGCTCGCGGCCGTGCCCAGCATCGTCTACGGCCTGTGGGGCGCGCTGTTCCTCGTGCCGCACATGAACGGCCTCGACCTCTGGCTCGACAAGTACTTCGGCTGGACCTACGTCTTCGACCAGTCGTCGCCCGGTTCCGCCGCGCGCTCGCTGTTCACCGTGTCGATCCTGCTCGCGATCATGATCGTGCCGATCATCACCAACGTGAGCCGTGAGGTCTTCCGGCAGGTTCCGCGCATGCACGAGGAGGCGGCCCTCGCCCTCGGCGCGACCCGCTGGGAGGTCATCCGCCTCTCCGTGCTGCCGTTCGCGCGCTCCGGCGTGATCAGCGCCTCGATGCTCGGACTCGGCCGCGCGCTCGGCGAGACGATGGCCGTCGCGACGGTCCTCTCGTCCTCCTCGGTGCTCTCGCTGCACCTGCTCGACCCGCAGGGCGGCACGTTCGCCCAGAACATCGCCGCGCACTTCGGCGAGGCCACCGACTTCGGCAGGGACGCGCTGATCGCCGGCGGTCTGGTGCTGTTCGTCATCACGCTGATCGTCAACGGCGCGGCCCGCCTGATCATCGCGCGCCGCAAGGAGTACTCGGGGGTCGACGCATGAGCCACACCGTGAACGACCTCGACACCGCGCGGGCCGGCGCGCCCGGCTCGCCGCTCGCCCGCAACCGGCTCCCCCGCTGGACGCCGCTCGCCCTCGCCGTCGCCGCGGTCCTCGTCGGCTGCGGCATCGGCGCGATCGCCGGTCTGAGCAGCCGCATCCAGTGGGGCCTGATCGCGCTCGTCCTGTTCGTCGCCGCGAACTACGTCGTCACGCGGACCGTGGACGGCCGGCGGCAGGCCAAGGACCGGGTGGCGACCAGCCTCGTCTACGCCTGCTTCATCCTGGCGGTCGTCCCGCTGGTCTCCCTGATCGAGACGACCGTCGCGAAGGGCGTGAAGGTGCTCGACGGCGCCTTCCTCAGCCACTCGATGAGCGGCGTGCTCGGCACCGAACCCGGCGGCGGCGTCTACCACGCGATCATCGGCACGCTCGAACAGGTCGGCATCGCCACCGTCATCGCCGTGCCTATCGGCGTCTTCACCGCGATCTACCTGGTCGAGTACGGCAAGGGCTCCCTGGCCAAGGCCATCACGTTCTTCGTCGACGTCATGACGGGCATCCCGTCGATCGTCGCCGGCCTGTTCATCCTGTCCTTCTGGATCCTCATCCTGGGCTTCGGCTTCTCCGGCTTCGCCGGGTCGCTGGCCCTGACGATCCTGATGATGCCGATCGTCGTGCGCTCCACCGAGGAGATGCTCAAGCTCGTCCCGAACGAGCTGCGCGAGGCGTCGTACGCCCTCGGCGTGCCCAAGTGGCGCACGATCACCAGCATCGTCATACCGACGTCCATCGGCGGCATCATCACCGGCATCGTGCTGGCCGTCGCCCGTATCGCGGGCGAGACCGCGCCGGTCCTGCTGCTGGTCTTCGGCAGCCAGGTGATCAACAACGATCCGTTCAACGGCCCGCAGTCGTCGCTGCCCTTCTACATCTACGAGCAGTACAACCTGGGCAACACCGCGAGCTACGACCGCGCCTGGGCCGCGGCCCTCGTGCTGATCATCCTCGTGATGATCCTGAACCTGATCGCCCGCGGCATCGCCCGCTGGAAGGCCCCGAAGACGTCCGGTCGCTGACGCGGCCACCCGAGACCAGATGGAGAGCAGTACCCATGGCCAAGCGCATCGACGTCAGCGGACTGAGCGCCTTCTACGGCGGCTTCCGAGCGATCGACGACATCTCGATGACCGTGGAACCCCGTACGGTGACGGCCTTCATCGGCCCGTCCGGCTGCGGCAAGTCCACCTTCCTGCGCACCCTGAACCGGATGCACGAGGTCACCCCCGGTGGCCGCGTCGAGGGCAAGGTCCTCCTCGACGACGAGAACCTGTACGGCTCAGGGGTCGACCCGGTCTCCGTGCGCCGCACGGTCGGCATGGTCTTCCAGCGGCCGAACCCGTTCCCGACGATGTCCATCTACGACAACGTCGCGGCGGGCCTGCGGCTCAACGGCCGCACCCGCAAGTCGGAGCTGGACGGGATCGTCGAGAAGTCCCTGACCGGCGCGAACCTCTGGAACGAGGTCAAGGACCGGCTGAACAAGCCGGGCGCCGGCCTCTCCGGCGGCCAGCAGCAGCGCCTGTGCATCGCCCGCGCGATCGCGGTCGAGCCGGACGTCCTGCTGATGGACGAGCCGTGCTCGGCGCTCGACCCGATCTCGACGCTCGCGATCGAGGACCTGATAGGCGAGCTCAAGGAGCGCTTCACGATCGTCATCGTGACGCACAACATGCAGCAGGCGGCCCGCGTCTCGGACCGTACGGCCTTCTTCAACCTCGCGGCGGTCGGCCAGCCCGGCAAGCTCATCGAGATCGACGAGACCGAGCGCATCTTCTCCAACCCGTCCGTCCAGGCCACGGAGGACTACATCTCCGGCCGCTTCGGGTGACCCAGGCCGCCGGACCGAGACGTTCCGCGGTGCTGCATGGCGGTGCCACCGCGGGACGAGAAGGGCCCGCCCTCCGCGGAGGGCGGGCCCGTACCGCGTCCGCACGCGGCCACCACGGCCCGAGCGCCGCAGGGGCCTCAGGAACCTCGGAGGCCGCAGGGGTCTCGGGGGCCGCAGCCGCCTCAGCCGAAGACCGCCTTGATGATCCAGTACACGATCGCCGCGACGGCACCCGCGGCCGGCATGGTGATGAACCAGCCGATCACGATGTTCCTGCCGACGCCCCAGCGCACCGCGTTGACCCGCTTGGTCGCACCCACGCCCATGATCGCCGAAGTGATCACATGGGTCGTGGACACCGGCGCCTGGAAGATGTACGAGGTCACGTAGAGGATCGACGCGCCGGTCGTCTCCGCGGCGAACCCCTGCGGCGGATCCAGCTCGATGATCTTCCGCCCCAGCGTCCGCATGATCCGCCAGCCGCCCGCGTACGTGCCGAGCGAGAGCATCAGCGCGCAGACGATCTTCACCCACACCGGGATGGAGGCCGTCGAGTCCTCCTCGCCCGAGATGACCAGCGCGAGCACCACGACACCCATGGTCTTCTGCGCGTCCTGGAGGCCGTGCCCGAGCGCCATGCCCGCCGCCGAGACGGTCTGGGCGATGCGGAAGCCGCGCTTGGCCTTGTGCGGGTTGGAGCGGCGGAACAGCCACAGGATCGCCAGCATCACCAGATAGCCGACGATCAGCCCGACCACGGGCGAGAGGAACATCGGGATGACGACCTTCTCGACCACCCCCGACCAGATCACCGCGCTGCCGCCGGCCAGCGCCGCGCCCACGAGCCCGCCGAACAGCGCGTGCGACGAGGACGACGGCAGTCCGAGCCGCCAGGTCGCCACGTTCCACGCGACCGCGCCCGCGAGGGCGGCGAAGAGGATGCCCATCCCCTGGTCGCCGTGGGGCGTGCCGATCAGGCCCTTGCTGACAGTCTCGGCGACGCCCTGCCCGAGGAACGCGCCGGCCAGGTTCATCACCGCCGCCATCGCGAGGGCGGCGCGCGGGGTGAGCGCGCGGGTCGACACGGAGGTGGCGATCGCGTTCGCGGAGTCGTGGAAGCCGTTGGTGTAGGTGAATCCGAGCGCGACACCGATGGTCACGATCAGCGCGAGGGTGTCCACGAAGCTCAGGACTCCTTGACCGCGATGGTCTCCACCGTGTTCGCGACGTGCTCGAACGCGTCGGCGGCCTCCTCAAGCACATCGACGATCTGCTTGAGCTTGAGCACCTCCATCGCGTCGTACTTGCCGTTGAAGAGGTGGGCGAGCAGCTTGCGGTGGATCTGGTCGGCCTGGTTCTCCAGCCGGTTGATCTCGATCCAGTACTCGGTGAGGTTGCTCATCGTCCGCAGGTGCGGCATGGCCTCGGCCGTCAGGTCGGCGGCCCTGCTGAGGACCTCGATCTGCTGCTCGACGCCCCGCGGCAGCTCCTCGATGTTGTAGAGGACGACCAGGTCGACCGCCTCTTCCATGAAGTCCATGATGTCGTCGAGACAGGACGCGAGGTTGTAGATGTCCTCGCGGTCGAAGGGCGTGATGAACGAGGAGTTCAGCTGGTGGAAGATCGCGTGGGTGGCGTCGTCACCCGCGTGCTCCGCGGCCCTCATCCGTTCTGCGATCTCGGCCTTCGCGGAGGAGTCCGCACCGAGGAGTTCCATCAGGAGCTTGGAGCCGGTGACGATGTTGTCCGCCGACGCGGCGAACATGTCGTAGAAGCTCGTCTCCCTGGGGGTCAGACGAAAACGCACCTGGAGTCCTCGGGGTTACATGGGATTCGGTCAGGCCGATGCTAGATGAGCGGGATGCCAGTGTCGCTCATCCGGGACGGCCGCCCTGAAGGACCCCCTGCCCGAAGCTCCCCGTAGAGGTACCATATACCCGCAGGGGGTATACCTCGCCACTCCTGCAAACGGACACCGGCGGTCCCCGCGGACCGCCGCGCGGCTGACCACGGAGGACGCCATGACGACCACGGACGCGACCGGCGCGACCGGCGAACCGCCCTCCGCCGCGCCGTCCCCCGGCCCGCACCACGGCCACCAGGTGTACGGCTACCACAAGCAGAAGGACGAGCACCTCAAACGGCTGCGCAGGATCGAAGGCCAGATCAGGGGCCTCCAGCGGCTCGTCGACGAGGACGTCTACTGCATCGACATACTCACGCAGGTCTCCGCCTCCACCAAGGCGCTGCAGTCCTTCGCGCTCCAGCTCCTTGAGGAGCACCTGCGGCACTGCGTCGCCGACGCGGCCGTCAAGGGCGGCGCGGAGATCGACGAGAAGGTGGAGGAGGCCAAGCAGGCCATCGCCCGCCTGCTGCGCACCTGAGGCCGACACGTCCGGTTTCCCAGCCCGCGGCACGCGGCAAACCCGACCGCCACGTGAGATATCCGACCCTCGCGGGCCGACGCCCGGCTCCGGGGCATGGCCGGTTCTCAACGGTCCGGAGCCGAGGCGTCACTGCCAGTCCCGTACGGGCTGCCGGAGCCTCGCGGCCCGCTCGGCCGCCGTCCTCAGCACCTCGTCGATCCGGTCGGGGCTGAGCCGGTCCCCGTCCGCGGCCGACGCCGCGATCATCAACTCTCCGCACAACTCGATCTCGACGAGGGCCACGTGGTCCTGAACGATCGGCGTACGCAACGGAGCCACGTGCATCACCTCTCTCGGTCCGTGTCGGCCTCCTAGCGTACGGAGGGCGACACGCACCGCGCATGGCACTTCCGGACCATTTGGCGCCCATCTTTCCGAGCGGCCCCGCCGCGGAGGCCGGCCCCGGCCGGCCGTGCGGGCCCTCTTCCGGCCCCGGCCGCGGGCGTCAGTCCCTGACGCGCCCCGCGTAGATGTCGGCGGCGCGCGGCAGCAGCACGGAGACCCGCGCGCCGAAGCCGTACAGCACGGTGGTCGAGGCGACCGTGACCGGCTTGCCCTGGTTGAGATAGGTGAAGCGCTGCCTGACCTTGCGCAGCCGGCCCTCGCCGTCCACGTACGCGTCGAAGGGCACCGCCGCCGAACCGAACCCCTTCCCCCGCACCGCCGCGGCCAGCGCGCCCCGCGCGTACGGCGCCGCGCCCCTGGCGGCGGCGCCGAGGTCCGCCACGCCCCGGTAGTGCCGCACGGAGGTCCCCGCGAGGTCCTCCGTGCCGGCGAAGGACACCTTCCCCGCGGAGCCGAGCAGCTCCGCCGCGGTCAGCGGGTCCGTCGCGCCGCCGGTGACGAGGTTCCCGTCCGCCAGGGTCGCCGAGTCGATCCGCACCCACTTGCCCGCGGGCACCCCGGCGCCCCGGTTCTTCATGTAGAGCAGTGAGGGCGAGAGCAGTTCCGTGATCGGCCGGTGCTCGGGCGAGCCGGTCGGGTCCTTCGGCAGCGTGACCGTGAGGCTGCCGATCCGGCGCCTGAAGTCGTATCCGCCCTCGCCGCGGATCGTGACCCGGGTGCCGCCCGCGGCCATCTCCATCGACGTGACCGCGCGGGCGCTGCCCGCCGCGACCAGCGTCCCCGCCGCGCCCCGTACGGCCGCCGTGCCGCCGTCCGCGCCGTCCGCCGCCGCGCCGCCCGAGGCGCCGCAGCCGCAGGCCGACGCCACGATCCCGGCCATCACCGCGAGCGCGAGGGCAGCGCGCCCGCCGCCGTGCCCGCGCCGCGCCCTCCCGCGGTCCCGCTGCCGCTCCACCATCGCCTGCCAACCCCCAGCGCCGGACCGCCGTGTGCCGAACCCCCTGACGGTCCGGATAACGACGCCGCGCGCCGACCGGTCACGCCGCACGGCCAGGGCGGCCCATGTCCCGTACGGGCCCCACGCGTTGGCCGGGGGCCGCTCCGGGCCCGCACGCTCCGGCCGCGAGTACGGTGGACGGCGTGTGCGACCAGCCTCCCGACACCGCCCCAGAGCCCGCCACCCCGCCACACTCCGCGACGACCGTCGAACGCGGCGCGTTCTGCTCCGCGCGCTGCGCCTGCGGCTGGCGCGGCCCCGCCCGCAGATCCCGCGACCTCGCCCGCACCGACGCCCGCACCCACGAGACGACGGCGTAGCCCGGCGCCTCCGCCGCGAGGCCGGGCATGGTCCAGCGGGGTGACGAGCGAGCCCGGAAGGCGGGCCGGTGTCCTGCCGGCCCGGGACAGCCGCACCCGCGCACCAGGCGGGGTCCGGGCGCTTCGAGACGGTGCGCGCGGGCAGCCGCGTCGTGGGCAGGGAGCACCGCTCGCCCGCCGGCAGCTCGATACCGGAGCAACTCGACACCGCAGACACACGTGACCGCAGTGACCGCCGACGTCGCCCGTGAAGTGGGGCGGCTCATCGAGTCGCTCGACGGGAAGGAGTGGTCGCTGCCCACGCCCTGCAGCAAGTGGGACGTCCACGCGGTCGTGGACCATCTGCTCGACGTCCAGCGGAGGTTCCGGGTCACGATGACCGGGGGTGACAAGCCGACCACCTCCGCCTTCCAGGACAACACGGCGGTGCTCGTCGCGGCGTTCGAGCAGGAGGACGCCCCGGCGCGCACGGTCACCACCCGGCTCGGCCACATGCCCGGCCGGACGGCGCTCGACATCCTGACGATGGAACACCTCATCCACGGCTGGGATCTGGGCCGTGCCACCGGACGAGTCCCGTCGTTCACGGACTCCGTCGCGGAGCGCATCATCGCGTTCTGCGAGTTCATGAACCCCCGGCTCCCGCCGCACCTGCGGAATCTCAAGGACCCGCAGCCGGTGGCCGAGGACGCGCCCGGCGTCGACCGGCTCGCCGCGCTGTCGGGTCGAACAGTCTCTGTCTGAGTCTGGCCGAAGGCGCCGGGCAGTCCGCCCACGCACGTCGGCGGGCGCGCGGCCGCACCCTCCCGCCGGCCCACCCCTCGATCCCGCAGCGGCCGGTCCCGCTTCCGGTCCGCCCGCACGTGGTCATACGTCGTTCGGTCTGGCCACCCCGGTGATGATGGCCTCGGCCACGGGTTCCGGGCGCAACGCGGCGCGGCCCCCGGCCCCTGCCGCACGGCGGCGGATCCCCACGGCCCCCTCCGGCCGTCGCGTTTCCCGTTCCCGCCACCCCCTCCCCGCGCGGGACGCCTCCCTCGTACCGTCGGGTACTGGCGAAGGACGCTCCCCACGGGACACATCCCCACACTTCTGTCCTTCGCGGGAGGGGTCGACCACATGAGCAGTCCCACCGCCGCGCCGGACGGCGGCACGCCCGCGTCCGCGTCCGCACCGGCGCCCGGGGGCACCGGCCCCGCCGTGGAACGGCCGGTGCGGCGCAGGTCCGTGCTGGTCGCCGTGTCGGCGCTCGCCGCCACCGCCGCCCTGGCCGGCTGCGACGACGGCACGCCGGGCCCCGGCCGCGCCTCGGGCACCACCCGCCCCACCAGCCCGCCCCCGTCCTCGGGATCCCCCGGCGCGCCCCGCTGGAGCGCGCTCGGCAAGGGCCTCGACGGCGACCTGATACGGCCGGGCGACGCCGACTACGCGACCGCGCGGCAGCTCTACAACACCCGCTACGACGGCCTGAAACCGGCCGCGGTCGCCTATGTGCGCGGTGAGGACGACATCAGGGAGTGCCTCGCGTTCGCCCGCGCGCACCGCACGCCGGTCGCGATACGCGGCGGCGGCCACTCGTACGGCGGCTGGTCGAGCGGCAACGGCCGGCTCGTCGTCGACGTGTCGCGGCTCGACTCCGTCGAGGCCACCGCCACCGGCGCCACCGTCGGCGCGGGCGCCCGGCTCGCCGGGGTCTACCGGGCGCTCGCCGAGCGCGGCCGTACGATCCCCGCCGGGTCCTGCCCCACGGTCGGCGTCGCCGGACTCGCGCTCGGCGGCGGCCACGGCGTCACCTCGCGCGCATACGGCCTCGCCTGCGACAGCCTCACGTCGGCCACCCTCGTCACCGCTGACGGCACCACCCGCACCGTCGACCCCGCCCGCGAGAGCGACCTGTTCTGGGCCCTGCGCGGCGCGGGCAACGGCAACTTCGGCGTCGTCACCTCGCTGCGCTTCCGCACCCACCCGGCGCCCGAGGGCGTCGTCGCGTTCCTCAACTGGCCCTGGGCGCGGGCGGACGCCCTGCTCGCGTCCTGGCAGGAGTGGGGCCCTGACCAGCCCGACGAGATCTGGTCGTCGCTGCACTTCGACGCGGGCCCAGGCGGGGTGGCGCCGACCGCCTCGGTGAGCGTGTTCTCCCTCGGCGGCGAGGCCGACCTCCACACCGCGGTCGACCGGCTCGCCGACCGGGCGGGCGGCCCAGGACCCGCGAGCTCCGTCTCCCTGCGCACCCGCGGCTTCGAGGACGCCATGGCGGTCTTCGGCGGCTGCTCGGGCCTGAGCAGCGCCCAGTGCGCCCTGCCCGGCACGCTCCCGGGCCGCTCCGGCCAGGGCGCGCTGCGGCGCGAGACCTACGCGGCCGCCTCCGACTTCTACGACAGGTCGCTCGACGCCGGGGGCCGCAGGGCGCTGCTCGGCGCGGTCGAGGCCTTCACCCGGCTGCCCGCCGCGCAGGGCGGCGGCGCCTCGCTCGCCCTGACGGCGCTCGGCGGCGCCGTGAACCGCGTCGCCCCCGCGGCGACCGCGTTCGTCCACCGCCGCTCCCGGATGCTCGCCCAGTACGTGGCGTCCTGGCAGCCGACCGGCACCGGCGGCGCCCACCGCGCGTGGCTCGGCACCACGCACCGCGCGCTGCGCAGGTACGCGTCGGGCGCGGCGTACCAGAACTACGCGGACCCGACGCTCTCCGACTGGCGCAGCGCCTACTACGGCTCGGCCGCGGACCGCCTCACCCGGCTGAAGAAGCAGTACGACCCGGACGGCCTCCTCGCCTTCGCCCAGGGGCTGTAGGCCCCAGGGGCGGGCGGAGCCCGGGGCTGGCGGAGCCCGGGGCTGGCGGAGCCCGGGGCTGGCGGAGCCAAGAGCTGGTGGAGCCAAGGGCGGGCGGAGCCAGGGGCGGGTGGAGCCAAGGGCTGTAGGGCCCCGGGATTCCCTGGGCCGCCGCCGGGGGTGTCCGGGGCGCGGCCCGTTCCCCCGGACGGCTCACCGGCGTTGCCGCGGGGGGCGGCTGCGGATGGCCTGGTTCCATGCCTGCTGCCGCGCCGCCTCCGCCCCTGCCCACGGCCCCGCCCGCCCGCCGCCCCCGCGCGCTCACCGCGGCGACCGCCACGGCCGCGCTGCTCGTCCTGTCGGCCGCGGGCACCGCCACCGCGGTGGACAGGCCGACGCGGCCCGGGAAGCTGACCCTGATCAGCACGGCGGAGGGCGCGGCCCTCGCCGACGCGCACGGCGCCCCCCTCTACCTGCGGGAGGCCGACCGGCACGGCACGCCGGGCTGCACCGGCCGGTGCGCCGCCCTCTTCCCGCCCGCGGTGGGCTCCCCCGTACGGGCCCGCGGCGTCACCGGCGAGGTCACCCACACCCCGCGCCACGCCCCCGGCAGCGCCCTCCCGCAGGTCGTCTACGCGGGCCACCCCCTCTACTACTACGCGAAGGACCGCCCCCACCACCGCCCCGAGGGCGGGCTCGTGGACGGCTTCCTGCTGGTCGCCCCCGACGGCACCCCGCTCCCGCCGGCCGGCGGCGAGATCGGCACGGCGACCTCCCGCCCCGAACGCCCGGCCCCCACGCCACCACCGGACACCCGACACCACGCGTCCGGACACACCACGTCCCACCCGGCAGCCCCACCAGCCACCTCCCACACCCAAGCCCCACCGGCCCCAGCCCGGACGGCAGGCGCCCCCACTCGGTCCCGCGCGGCAGCCCCACCAGCTGTCCCCCACACCGGAGCCCCACCAGCCACGTCCGGTACGGGGGCCGCACCGGCCCGCTCGCACCCGGCAGCCCCGACCGCCACCCCAGCCAGGTCCACCGCAGCGGTCCCGGCCGCCCCGCGGACCTCGCCCGCCGCGGTCGGGGCGCTCCAGGTGACGCCGTCCGGCGCGGCGAGCGGCGGGGCGGTGCACCCCGTGGCGGTCGTCGCCGACCGGCCGGCCGCGTCCGTCGCGGCCCGCGTCGCCCTCGTCATCGGGGCCGCCGCCGCGGCCTGCGCTGTCTGCCTCGTGGCTGTGCGCAGGCTGCGCGGCACCCCGGCGGGCGGTGAGCACTGACGGCCGGGAACCGCGCGCCCGCGCCCCGCTTCCACCGGGCCGTCACCCTGCTCGCGCTGCTCGCCGGGGTGTGCGCGGCGGCGGCTCTGGCCCTCCAGCTGTGGCCCGCGCACACCGGGTCACCCGGCCCGCTGCCGCCGCGGTCGAAGGCCGCACCGCACCCCGTGCCGGTCACCGACGCGGACAGCGCGCCCGTGCGGCTGCGCGTCCCCGCGCTCGGCCTGACCGCCGGCGTGCTTCCACTGGCGCTCGACGCCGCGGGCAGCCTCGACGTGCCGGGCTTCGCGGACGCGGCGAAGGCGGGCTGGTACGCGCTGGGCCCGCGGCCCGGCCGGCCGGGCCCCGCCGTCTTCGTCGGGCACAGGGACGCGCCGGGCAACACGTATCTGCACGGCAGGCGCGTCGGCCCCGCGCGGCTGCGCGACGGCGCCTTCGCCCGGATCGGCAGGCTGCACCCGGGCGACCGGGTCGACGTGGAGCGCGGCGACGGCTCCCGCGTGGCGTTCCGGGTGACGCGCGTCGACACGTACCCGACGCGCCGCTTCCCCACGGCGCGGGTGTACGGGCCGACACGGGACGCGGAACTGCGCCTGATCACCTGCGGCGGGGTGGTCGGGCCAGACGGCCACTGGGACGCCAACGTGGTGGTCAGCGCGGTGGCCGTCGCGGGGAGCGGAGGTCGCTGAGAGGCGGGGCCGCGGCGCGGCCGACCCGGCTCAGGCCGCGAGGTTCGTGTCGTCGGGCCGTGGGTCGCCCACGCCCAGCTCGCGGGTGTCGGCGTGATGCGGTCTCGCGCCCCCCTCGCCGTCCTCGCCGCCCTCGCCGGCGTCCGCCGGGTCCGCCGTCTCCAGTGGCCCGGCGCCGGCGCGACGCGACCTGACGAGGCGGCCGGCCCCGGACGCGGCGAGCGCCGAGACCAGCGGGGTCAGCAGCGCCATGGCGACCGGCGTGAGCAGCAGCGCGACTGCGGTGCCGAGGGCGAAGCCGCCGACGACGTCCGTGGGGTAGTGGACGCCGACGTAGACCTGGGTGAAGCCCTCCACTACGGCGAGCCCGATCGCGGCGAGCCCGTACTTGCGGTGCACGACGAAGAGACCGACACCGATCGCCATGGCCAGCGTCGCCTGGCCGCTGACGAACGCGAAGCCGTGGTGACCGGAGACCAGCACGTCGAGGTCCTTGTGGTCGACGGAAGGGCGTGGCCGCGCCACGAAGCGGCGCACCGGGATGTTGACGAGCAGCGCGGCGCCCGCGGCGAGCGGCGCCCAGATCAGCCCGGCGACCGCGCTCACGGAGTCGCGGACGGAGCCGCGGCGCCTGACCGCGAGCCAGCAGGCGAGCACGGTGACGACGAGGGCCAGCGTGATGCCGTACCGCCCGAGGAACTCCACCGCGCGGTCGAACCACGAGGGGGCGCTGTGCGCCAGCCCGTTGATGTCGTAGAGCAGGCTGACATCGGGGTTCGAACCGTCGAGTGCGAGTACAGCCATTGCCGCGGCCCCTTGCCTCTTGCCTGGCCCTTGCCTCTCGGCCGTGTGCCCTGTCGGACCCGCCGCACCGCGCGTGACATGTGACACATGGCAGGCGGTCGGCGACGGGCAGTCAGTCCAGGGAACGGCCTGCGCGCGGCCCGCGTTCCGCACTCCACCGAACGATCACCATGACGTTATCGAAGAGTGACCCATCGCCCCAGCTCAGGGCCTCGACTTGACGCAGAGTGAGCGTCTGTGGAAGGGCCCGCGCCTCTCGCGCCCCACCCGTCCCAACGGTGCCTCAGCAGGAGGCGCGGGCCCCCTCCCAGCGACACGGACCGCACCCGGCCCAGGCCGACGCGGGCGGACCCGGCCGACGCAGGCGCGGGGAGATCCCTCACGCGGACCCCGCTCACGCCGACGCCGGCAGGTCCTTCGGCAGCGACGCGGCGCCGGACGCGGTGACCCGGGTCGCGCCGAAGTAGTCCGGGCTGTCGATCTTGTCGAAGCGGATCTTCGCGCCGGTGTGCGGCGCGTCGATCATGTACCCGCCGCCCACATAGATGCCGACGTGGTGGATGGCCCGCGAGTTGGACAGGTCGTTGGAGAAGAACACCAGGTCGCCGGGGAGCAGCTCGCCCCGCGACGGGTGCGGGCCCGCGTTGTACTGGTCGTTCGCCACGCGCGGCAGCTCCACCCCCACGGCCCGGTACGCCGCCTGCGTCAGACCCGAGCAGTCGAACCTTCCGCCCTGCTCAGGCGTGCCGTTGCCGCCCCACAGGTACGGCGTGCCCAGCTTGCCCTGCGCGAAGTCGATCGCCCCCGCCGCCTGCTGCGTCGGCGGCACCCGCCCCACGGGCTTCGCGAAGCTCTTGGCGAGCGTGGTGATCCGCGCGACGTAGTCCTGCGTCTCCTTGTACGGCGGTACGCCGTTGTGCTGGATGACCGCGTACGTACCGGCGTTGTAGGCCGCGAGCATGTTGTCCGTCACGTCGCCCGGCACGTGCCGCACGTTCTTCGCCAGCTCGCAGTCGTACGCCGCGGCCGAGGCGATCGCGTCCGCCGGGTCGAATATGTCCCGGTCGCCGTCGCCGTCGCCGTCCACCGCGTGCGCGGCCCACGTCGACGGCAGGAACTGCGCCATGCCGAACGCGTTCGCCGGGCTCTTGGCCGTCGGATTCCAGCCACTCTCCTGGTAGATCTGCGCGGCCAGCAGCGGCTCGCTGATCGCCGAGCACGTGTTGCCGAAGCGCTCCACCAGCGACTGGTACGCCGCGGGCACCGCCCCCTTCGCAAGACCGACGACCGCACCACCCGCGCCGCCCGCGAGCCCTGAGGCGGCCACGAACGTCCCCACGACGAGCAGCCCCACGAACCCGGCCCCGCACCCGCCGACCGCGCCGCCGACCACCCACGTCTTGCGCACCGTCAGACACCCCTCTCCCGCGGCCCGGAGCCAGTGACCCGCACATTTTAGGCGGGAAACACCCCACTCAGACGGCCGCGCCCGAGGACGACCAGAAGTCGTCCCGCACGTTCGGCCACGGCACGGGGCCGCCCTGGTAGTCGGGACCGTTGGCGGGGGTACGGGGGCGTGGCACGCCGGAGTGGCGCACGCACGGGGTGGCGGCCTCCAGGAAGACCTGCCCCCTGCCGCCGACGGTCAGGCTGATGCCGAACCCGTCGGGCGATCTCGCGTAGACGGCGGGGAACTCGCGGCTGTTGCGCACCGAGCTGATCTCGTAACCGGCGCCCCGCCAGTAGCGCTCCACCACCCCGAGGAACGCCCCCCGGCGCTGCGGGGAGATCTCCGTCATCACCGCCCGGCGGCGCCAGACGTCACACGTGCCCGTGGTCGTCGGGCGGTGCGTCCAGCGCACCGGCGGCCGTACGGCGTCCAGCGTGCCGTCGAGCATCCGATCCGCCTGCTCCGCCGCTTCCTGCATGTTCATCGTTCGAGCCCCTCCTCGTCCGCCCGTCCCCTCCGCGACACCGCACCCGGCGAGCAGCAGACCCGTCAGAAGCAGGGCCGGGAGCCACCGGGTCACCGGCGCACCTGCTCCACCACGTCCTGTGGCCTGCCGCCCACGACCGCGCTGATGTTGTCGGCCGAGGCCAGGTCCTTCTCCGGCGAGAAGTAGCCCGAGTGGGCGGGCACAGCGCCGTCCGAGAACGGCAGCGGCCCGTCCGACACGACGAACCTGCGGGCCCCGAAAGCCTCGCTCGCCGGATCGCGCCCGAACCAGAGGTCGTCGTCGCCCCGGTCCGCGAGATCGCCCGCGATGCCGGCCGCCAGGGGCCCCATCGGCCCGCCGAGCAGCATTGCCGCACCACCCGCCGCCGCCTGGGCCCGCGACGGCACCTTCGTCACCAGGTCGTTCTCCGCCGCGCCCACGAACACGTGGTCCCTCCCGACTCCCAGGTCCTCCGCCCGGTCGACCCCCACGCCGGGGCTGCCGACCAGGACGATGTCGTCCGCGCCAGGGATTCCCCCGGGGAGCCGCGCGGCAGCGCCGACCGTACGAGAACCGTACGAATGGCCGATCGCCGTCAGGTGCGGGTCGTCATGCACGTTCGTCGCGACCAGACCGCGCATGAACCGGTCGTACGCGCTCCCGCCGGCCTCCGCGGCGCCGATGCCCGCCACCCCAGCGCTCTGTGGCGCGTCGTAGCCGAGCCATGCGATCGCGGCGACGGATTTCTCGAACTTCTCGACCCCGAGGACCGTGTCCCGCGCCCGCTTCAAGTCCCCGTCGGCGAAGTCCTCGTCCAGGCCGGTGCCGAGGCCCGGCACGTACGCGGCGACGTTCCGCGCGGTGTCCGGGTTGCCGAAGGCCACGATCGCCCTGCCGTTGCCCTCGTTCCCGATGCCCAGCAGGAACGGCCGCGGGTGCCCGCCCGCGGCCAGCTGCTCCCTGATCCGCCGCAGCCCCGCGAGACGCTCGCGCGAGGCGTCGTCGGGCCGGTGCGCGAGACGGTCGACCAGGGCGTCCAGGTTGGCGCGGTTGGCGCGGTCCCGTACGGCCGCCGGGATGCCGTCGAGGTTGCCGACAAGCTCGGGGCAGTCCTCCTCGTACGCCGCGCGCAGCTCGGGCGAGAGGCCGTCCCACCAGCCCTTGACCCCGGCGGGCCCGGCGCCCGCCGGGACGGCGCGGCGCAGGTCGCCCGCCACGTCCCGCCGCATCGCCGCGCTCACGGCGACGTCCGGTGCGCCGCCGGGCGCGTGCCCCGCCATCAGGGCGCGCAGCTCGGCCGTGTACCGCGCGTCGACCGCGCGGGCCAGGGCCACGGCGCGGCCGATCGCGTCGGCGACCTCGCGGGCCCGCGCGGCGCCGGGGTTCGGGGAGCGCAGGGGCTGCCCGGCCCCGGCCACCGGCAGCCGCGCGGCCGGGGCCGCGCGCCCCCCGGGGACCAGCCCGCCGCCCCCGGTCCCGGCCTCGCCGAACAGCGTCCCGCCGGACGACGGCGCGGCCGGATACCCGACCGAGCCGTCCGCGTGCACGGTGAACCGCAGCGACTCCGCCTCGTCCAACGCGTCCCGCAGCGCCCGCTGCGCACCCCGCAGCTCCTCGGCGAGCCTCTTCAACGCCGAGCCGACGAGCCCGCACTCGGCACTCGCGTACGCGAAGTCCCCGCTCAGCGCCCGCAGCCTGCCCACCGCGGCCCGCGCGGCGACGCCCTCCTGCGCGTGCGTGAGGCGTACGAGGACCTGCCGGTCGACCCGCTCCCGCGCATCGCCCGCCCGGTGCGCGGCCCGCTCCCACCCAGCCGCCGCGGCCTCCAACTCACCGCACCGCAGGTCTCGCAGGCCCGCCCAGCTCAGCCCGCTCCCGGGCGCCGCCGCGCCCCCGGCCACCACCGCGGTCACGCCGTACCGCCGTCCCTGCCGCCGCCAGGAACAGCCGCAGCCGCGACGGCGGAGGCGCCGGCGGCACCTGACGCAGCCGCGCCGGCGGGGTGGCCGGAAACACCCGACGCACCAGCAACAGCCGACGCCCCCGTACTCACCCCCGCCCCCGCGAACGACCCCCGCGTCACCGCCTCCCGCGCCCCCTGCGCCTCCGCCGCCTCGACCAGCGCACGCGCCACCTCCTCGCACTCCACGGCCGCCGCGCCGAACCGCCGCTCCCAGGAGCCGCGTACGTCCGCGAGCGCCCCCTCGGCGGCCAGCCCGCCGAGGCCGGCGGCCACCCCCTCGTGCGCACGGGCGAACTCCGCGCCGACCGGGGCGATCCTGCCGCCCGCCCCGCGCAGCGCGGCCGCCGCGGCCGTCCACGCCTCGTCGCTGTGGGCGAGCCGGCGCCCGCGCGCGCCCCGCCAGGCGTCCTGCGCCAGGACACCGCGCCCCACCGAGCCCGTCACGTCGAACAGCTGCTGCCAGGTGGCCACGCGCGTGGCCGTACGCTCCGTCATTCCCGCGCCCTCGAACGGCACCTCGCCGCCCATCGGCGAAGCAGGGGGCCCGCACTCTGTCAAAACCGGGCCCGCCACGCCCCGGGGAGCAAAGGGGGCGCAGGGGCGTACGCGCGCGCCGGTACCCTCGCCGACCATGCCGCCGCACCGTGCCCGCCGGGCCGCGGACCCGCCGCGACGCCCACGCCCCCGCCCGTTCCGCTTCACCCGGACGACGGACCCGGCGCGCTCCCGCACGCGCGCGCACGCCTCCTGACGGAGCGCCGGGCCGCCGCGCCCCCGCGGGCCCGCGCCCGCCGTGCGGCGGGCCGCCCGGTTCTGCGCCGAGGTGTATCAACGACAGTCATTGCCCGGAGTCACGCACCGTGATACACAGAGTAACCATCCGCATTCGCGCACGTGGTGCTCCGAGCCAGGTCAGGGCAACACTATCGGTCATATGTGCGGGGATCGGGTAAAGAGAGCCACCAACCGGCGTACGGGGCGGGTTCCATCAGCGATGATTGGACCTGACCCGTGCCATGGGGGCGCGGGCAGCGAAAGACCCAACAGGGGCGGTGAGTTACATGTACCTGGCGGCCGACAAGGGCAACATCGACACCATCATCGGTGGCATCGCCCCCAACTGGGGCCCGTTCTCCAGCCTGGGCAACGAGGCCAAGGTCATGGTCGAGGTGGTGATGGCGGTGGCCATCCTCCTCTGCCTCGGCATCGCGATCTGGGGCGCGGCCAAGCAGCGCATCGGCGCGACGGCGCTCCGGGACACGTTCAGCGCGGAGCAGGGCAAGGGCCTGATCGTCGCGGGACTGACCGGAGTCTTCATCATCGGTTCGCTCGGCACCCTGTTCACGATCGTGTACGGCATGGCGGTCTGACGGCCGGTCGGCCGGGGCGGGGTCACCACCCTCGCCCCGCCGCCGGCCACCACGCACCGGCCGGCTCGGACCCGTACGGTCCACCGCGCCGACCACCCGCACCCCGGCGGGGCCACGGCCCACCCACGGCACGCGGCCCCTCCCCGCACCCGACCGGCGCCACCCGCCGCCCGGCCGCCCAGGGCCCACGACGGCCACCCGCCCCCGACACAAGTCCCGATCCGAATACGCCCGTCGCGCCCACCGGCTGAGGATGCGCCCCTTCGATGTCCCGCCTGCTGATGCCTCCCCCGACCCCGGCCGCGCCTCCGCGCCCCGCGGCGCGAGCGACCCCGCGCACCGATGCGCAGCGGGCTTCGCGATCGCGGACGGTGTTAACGACTTCCCTGACGCCCGGTCACCGCGGGACCCCCGCGCGCGGCCCGGCGGGGCTACCGTCGTACATGGGCGTACGCGGCGGCGCGCACGGTGAAGGGGACAGGCGATGAGCTACGGCGACGAGCACGACTACCACGGCGATCCCGGCCAGACACGCACCCGCCTGCCCGAGGGCGACGAGGGCTACGGGCCCGCGAGGCGGCCCGTACGGGCCTCGCGCTCCCTCATCACGGTCGTCGGCGTCGTGGTCCTCCTCGTCGCCGCGATCGCCTTCGCGAACCGCGGTGGCGGAGGCCACGACTCCGCCTCCGGCGGGGGCCGCTCGGGCGCGGGTGGCGGAGCGGCGGCCGACCCCACGGCACCGAGCGGCGTCAAGCCGGTCAAGGGCACCGCGAACGCCGCGACGGGCATCCCCTCCGGCTTCGCCGACGACCAGCAGGGCGCCGCGAGCGCCGCCGCCAACTACGCGGTCGCCCTGGGCTCCGAGGGCATGTTCCACCCGGACACGCGCCACGCGATCCTCGACACCATCTACACACCCTCCGCGGCGGCCAAGCTCACCGGCAGCCTCGACGCCGCCTACTCCGCCGACTTCCTCGCCCAACTCGGCCTCGACGCCCACGGCGACGCCCCCCAGGGCTCCACCTTCGTCTCCCGCACCATCCCGGTCGGCACCAAGGTCGAGAGCTACAGCTCCGGCGCCGCCAAGGTCAGCGTCTGGTACACGGGCCTCATCGGCATGGCGGGCACGGACTCCAAGAACCCGGTCACCACGACCTGGAAGACGGGGACCTTCGACCTGCGCCGGACCGGCGGCGCGTGGAAGGCCACGGCCTACACGCAGAAGAACGGCCCGGCCCCCGTGCCCGGCGACGACGCCGCGTCCACAGCGGATCAGATCAGCAAGGCTGTCGAGCAGTTCGGAGGCTTCACATATGCAAGGTAGCCCGAGCCCCGCCCACAGCCCTGCGCACCCGCCCACGCCTGCCACCGATCACGGGGCGTCCCTCGGCCGACGCCGGGGCCCGGCCGGTGTCCGCGCGGCCAGGCAGCTCCTGCCGCGCCCTCGGTCCTTCCTGGCAGCCCTGGTGAGCGCCCAGACCGCCGTGTTCCTCCTCGCCGCCCGCGCGGCCGCGGCCCCCTCCCCCTCGCCGACGCCGAGCGACAAGTGCGCCGACTCGGTCCCCGGCCCCATCAGCGACCTCTGCGACAAGGGCAGCAGCAGTGGCGGCTCCTCCAGCCTCCTCCCCGGTACCGACGCCCTCGACCCCCTCTCCTCCCTCGGCCGGGGCTGCGCCGACGCCGCCGCCTGGACCGTGGGGAAGCTGTCCTCCGCGGTGCAGGAGACGGCCAACGTCGACTTCACCAACCCCTCGTTCCTGCGCCAGTACGCCGTCGTGTTCGCCGCCTCCACCATCCTCACGCTCGTCCTGTGGCTGCTCGCCGTCGCCAAGCGGGCCGTCCGGGGCGTGCCGCTGACCACCGCCATCTCCGAGGCGGTCGGCTTCCTCTGGCTGACCGTCCTCGCCTCCGCGTTCACCCCGCTCATCCTGTACACGGTCGTCTCCGCCGTGGACAGCGTCACCGACGTCATCTCCAAGAGCACCGGCGGCCAGAGCGACGTGTTCTTCGGCGGTTTCCAGGACGCCCTGAAGAAGGGCAGCGACATCGGCGGCGGCCCGATCATGCTGATCGTGGTCTCCCTCGTGTCGATCCTCGCGGCCGGCGTCCTCTGGCTCGAACTCGTCATCAGGGCCGCCCTGCTCTATGTCGGCGCCCTCCTCGGCACCGTCGTCTACGCGGGCCTCGTCGACAAGAACATGTGGGGCCACGTGCGCCGCTGGGCCGGCATCATGATCGCCGTGATCATGGTGAAACCCGTGATCGTCGTCGTCCTGAGCCTCGCCGGCGCCCTCTCGGGCGACAGCGGCCCCGACGCGTTCTCCGCCGTCGTCTCCGGCCTCGCCATCATCCTGCTCGCGATCTTCGCCTCCGCCATGATCTACCGCTTCGTGCCCGGCTTCGGCGACGAGATCGCCTCCTCGCGGGCGGGCCGCAAGCAGGCCACGGACGGCTCGCAGGCCGCCGCCGTCATCTCCTCCCCCGCCAACCTCGTCGCCCAGGGCATCAAGACCCACTCCAGCCGCGCCCCCCAGCGCAGCGGCGGCGGCGAGGGCGGCGGGGACGGCGGCGGCGCACGGCCCGCCAACCCGATGGGCGGCGGCGTCGCCGCGCACGGCTCCCGCCCGTCCGGGGGCGGGGCAGGCGGCGGACATGTTCCCTCCGCCGCACCCCCGCCCCGCAGCAGCAGCCCCACCAGCGGCACCCCGCACGGCTCGCGCTCCACGGGCGGCGGCGCCGGCGGCCCAGGCACCAACAGCAGGAGGTAGAGGGCGTTGACCACCCAGTCCCACCCGATCGCGCCCCGTCGCACGTATCTCATCGGCCGGGCGAGGCCGAACGCGATCGTCGGCAAGAACCGCGAGACCGGCGAGATCGCCCTGATCATCGCCGGCGCGTTCCTCGGCATGATGAGCGGCCTCATCGTGCCGGTTCTGTCCCTGCGGATCGTGTTCCTGATGGGCTTCCCGCTGCTGGCACTCGCCGCCGTGTACGTGCCGTACAAGCACCGCACGTTCTACAAGTGGTTCGAGATCAACCGCAGTTACAAGCGCATCCTGCGGCGCGGCACGACGTACAGGTCCTCCGCGATGGAGGCGGGCACGTCGTTCGACGGCCGCGAGATCGAGATCGGCCCGCCGCCCGGTATCGGCCATGTCAACTGGCTGGCCGCGCCGTTCGGCCCCGACGAGATCGCCGTACTGCTGCACGCCGACCGCCGCACGGTCACCGCGGCCATCGAGATCGAGGGGCCGGGCGTCGGCCTCCGCGACAGCGAGGACCAGGAGGCCCTCGTCGACCGGTTCGGCACGCTGCTCAAGCACGTCGCCAACGGCGACGGCTTCGTCACCCGGCTCCAGATGCTCGCCCGCACCCTGCCCGCCGACCCGGACGCGCACGCCAAGGACGTCGCCCAGCGCGGCGACCACGACGCCCCCGCCTGGCTGCGCGACTCCTACGACCAGCTCCAGTCGATGGTCTCCACCTCCAGCGAGCAGCACCGCGCCTACCTCGTCGCGTGCATGCACTTCAACCGCGAACTGGCCGCCGAGGCCCAGGCCATGGCGCGCGCCGCCCGCCAGGCGAGCGGCTCGGGCCGCCGCCTCGACCACGACGCGGGCCTCGCCATCGTCATGGCCCGCGAGCTGACCGACATCTGCGCCCGCCTCGCCGAGGCCGACATCCGGGTGCGCCAGCCGCTCGGCCAGGCCCGCCTCGCCTCCCTCATCCACTCGATGTACGACCCCGACCACCCCATCGACCACATCCAGGCGATGACGAAACGAAACGCCTGGCCTGCCGAGCTCGACGCGGTGGAACCGACGTATCTCAAGGCCAAGACCCGCGAGTCCGCGACCCGTGCGCCCTGGTGCCACTCCACCGCCTGGGTCAAGGAGTGGCCGATGACCCCGGTCGGCGTCAACTTCCTCGCCCCGCTCCTCGTCCACACCCCCGACGTGATCCGCACGGTCGCCGTCACCATGGACCTGGAGCCCACCGAGATCGCCATCGAGCGGATGCTCACCGAGAAGACCAACGACGAGGCCGAGGCGAGCCGCGCCGCCAAGATGAACCGCACGGTCGACCCGCGCGACATCGCCGCACACGGCCGGCTCGACCAGCGGGGTGAAGATCTGGCGAGCGGCGCCGCGGGCGTCAACCTCGTCGGGTACATCACGGTGTCGTCCCGTTCGCCCGAGGCCCTCGCCCGCGACAAGCGGACGATCAGGGCGTCCGCCGGCAAGTCGTACCTCAAGCTGGAGTGGTGCGACCGCGAGCACCACAGGGCGTTCGTGAACACCCTGCCGTTCGCCACCGGCATCCGCCGGTGACACCCACCGGCCCCGACCACCACCCCGGTGGCCGTCCCGACCACAGCGACAGCCACCACAGCGACAGCCACCACAACCGCCACACGAACGTCCGCCACCCGAACGACCGCCGAGCCGAAAGGGGTCCGCGATGAAAGATCCGCTGTCCGTCATCACGGACGCGTTCACCAGCTTCCTGTTCGGGGCTGTGGAGACCACCCGGCTGCCCGTACGCACCTCCACGGGCCAGGCCCAGGCCGTCTATCTGCCCACGGCCGCCCCGGGACTCGGCGACAGCGGCGTGATCATCGGCCGCGAGGTCTACAGCGGCAAGGGGTACATCTACGACCCCTTCCAGCTCTACGGACAGCAACTGCCCGCCCCGCACTGGCTCGTGCTCGGCGAGTCGGGCAACGGCAAGTCCGCGCTCGAGAAGACGTACGTCCTGCGGCAACTGCGCTTCCGCGACCGGCAGGTCGTCGTCCTCGACGCCCAGGGCGAGGACGGCGCGGGCGAGTGGAACCTCATCGCGCAGGAGCTGGGGATAACGCCCATCAGGCTCGACGCGATGGCGGCACTCGACGACGGCATCCGCCTCAACCCGCTGGACCCCGCCATCACCACCACGGGCCAGCTGGCGCTGCTGCGCACCATCATCGAGGTCGCCATGGGCCACGGCCTCGACGAGCGCTCCGGCTTCGCCCTCAAGGTCGCCCACGCCTACGTCAACGAGACCATCACCGAGCGCCAGCCCGTGCTGATGGACATCGTCGAGCAACTCCGCCACCCCAAGCCCGAGTCGGCGGAGGCGATGAACGTCGACCTGGACGATGTACGGGCCTGGGGCCTCGACGTCGCCCTCGTGCTCGACCGCCTGGTCGACGGCGACCTGCGCGGCATGTTCGACGGCCCGACCACCATCGGCATCGACCTCGACGCGCCCCTGATCGTCTTCGACCTCTCCCACATCGACCGCAACTCGATCGCCATGCCGATCCTGATGGCCATCGTCGGCGTCTGGCTCGAACACACCTGGATCCGCCCCGACAGGAAGAAGCGCATCTTCCTGGTCGAGGAGGCATGGCACATCATCAACAGCCCGTTCGTGGCGCAGCTGTTCCAGCGGCTGCTGAAGTTCGGCCGGCGTCTCGGCCTGTCCTTCGTCGCCGTCGTGCACCACCTCTCCGACGTGGTCGACGGCGCCGCAGCGAAGGAGGCCGCGGCCATCCTCAAGATGGCGTCGACCAGGACGATCTACGCCCAGAAGGCCGACGAGGCACGCGCCACCGGCCGGGTGCTCGGCCTGCCCCGCTGGGCCGTCGAGATCATCCCGACCCTCACCCCCGGCATCGCCGTGTGGGACGTCAACGGCAACGTGCAGGTCGTCAAGCACCTCGTCACCGAGGCGGAGCGCCCGCTCGTCTTCACCGACCGCGCCATGACGGAGGACTCCGCCGCCCCCGGACCGCAGGGCGGCGACGCGGACCCCGTGCCGTACGAGTCGCTGCCCGACGACCTCAGGGCCGCCGAGTGGGAGACCGAACAGCGCGCCGCCCGCCTCGAACACCAGCGGCGCCTCAACGAGTCGTCAGAGTCGACGGTGGCGTGAGCCCATGGCACGTGACGACGCGTACCCGGAGCCCCGCCCGCCGCACGGCCCGCGCGGCGGGCGGTCGCGTGGCCGCCAGGGCGGCATCCCCGACGGCGTCCTGATCGGCCTGATCGCCTTCGTCCTCGGCCTGACGGTCCTCGTGTGGACCGCGACAGGGCTCGGCGGTCTGTTCACCCACGGCGCCTGGCCCCCGGGGGTGGCCTTCACCCGCACCCCCGGCGCGATGCGCTCCCTGGTCACCCACCCGCACGACCTGGCCGCCGCGTGGCCCGCCACTCCGAAGGACCGGCTCTGCGGCTACGGCCTGTTCTGGGGCCTGCTCATCAGCCAGCTGATGGTGCTGACCGTCCTCACCGTGTTCGTCCTCGGCACCCTGGCCCGCTGGCGCGCCGTACGGGCCGCCCACCGCACCCGCCGCCCGACCCCCGAGGCCCCGTCCCCGTACGCGGGCCCGCCGGACGCGCACCGTCCGTACGCGGAACGCCCGGACGCGGAACGCCCGTACGCGCAGGAACCGTACGGCTACCCCCCGCACGCCCGGCACCCCGAGCCCTCACGCCCCGAGCCCCCGCGCCCGGCGCACGAAGTCCCCACCGAACACCTCCCCCCGGCCGCCGCCCCTCTCACGGCACAGCCCGCCCGTCCACCGGCACCCGTCCCGCCCGCGGTTCCCACCCCGGAGGACCCGGTCGCCGCGACGTCCCCCGCGCCTGCCGGGGTCACGCCAGGCACACCCCGGGAGACGGCCCCCCACACCCCCGCCGCACCGGCCACCCCCCTGCCCGGCCAACGCGCCCCGCAGCAGGTCCACTACGGCGACGCCGCCACCCGCAGGCCCACCGCGGTCGCCGCGATCAGGGACGCGGAGGGCCCCGCCCTCGTCGTCACCTCCAATCCCGCCGTGTGGGACGAGACCAAGGACGCGCGGGCCAAGCTCGGACCCGTCCTCGTCTTCGACCCCGGCCACCTCTGCGACACCCCAGCCAGGCTGCGCTGGTCGCCCACCACCGGCTGCGAGGACCCCTCGACCGCCACCGACCGCGCCATCGCCCTGCTGGCCCCCGTACGACCGCACGCGGCGCTCGACGCGGCCATGGCCGACACCGCGGAGACCCTGCTGCGCTGCTGGCTGCACGCCGCCGCCGTGGAGGGCCGCCCCTTCCGCCAGGTGCACCGGTGGGCCCAGGGCACCGGCACCCAGGAGGCCGTGCGCGTCCTGCGGACCCACCCGAGGGCCGCCGCCGGCTACGCGGGCCTTCTGGAGAGCGCCCTCACCGCTCACCGCGAACGCCGCGAGATCGCCCAGCAGTTGGCCGCCCGCACGGTGGAGGCGCTCTCCTCCGTACACATCCGGGACGCCGTCACCTTCAACCGAAATGACGCCGCCTCACTGGAGTCTTTCGCGGCGGAAGGGGGGACACTGTACGTGGTGGGTGAACCCCTTGAGGACCCCCGCTCACGCCCCGGCGCGATGCCGCTGCTGACGGCTCTCGCCTCGCACGTGGTCGAGCACGGCCGCCGCATGGCCGCCAGGTCACCTGACGGCCGGCTCGACCCACCAATGTCCCTCGTCCTCGACGACGTCGCCGCGGTCGCCCCGCTGCCGATGCTCCCGGACCTGCTGGCCACGGGCCGAGCACAGGGCCTCCCCCCGCTCGCCCTGATGCGCTCCCGCGAACAGGGCCGCACCCGCTGGCCCCGCCACACCCTCAGCGACGCCCCCTGAGCGGACGGACATCCGGAAGACAGCCGGCGCCGCGCCCGCCGGCGTCCACCGGCACGTCTCCCCCACTCACCCGCCTGCCCTTCGACGAGTCCGACGAGGAGGCCGACCGGCGCGCCACCGGAATCCCCTTGGCGCGGCCTGCGCACGGAGTACGAGGCCCAGCGCCCGCAGCGCCGGACTCCTCGCCGCGGCCACTCCCGACGGCGCGAAGGGCCACTACTCAGCCCACCCTGGCAGCGCCACCGCCGCCCCCGCCAACCGGCCGGGCCGGTCCCTAGCGGCGCGGGCGCTCCAGCGCCATCTCCAGCTCCTGCGCGCTCGGATCGGGCGCGAACGGGATCTCAAGACCGGTCGGTACGAATCCCATCCTCGCGTACGCCGCGCGGGCGCGGGTGTTCTCCTCGTGGACGTAGAGCCGCACCAGCTCCAGCGGGGGATCGTCCCACGACCAGGCCCACGCGAGCCCCGCGTCCACCAACGCCCCGATGAGCCCCGTGCCACGCTGCTCCGGCCGTACGAAGACGCTGACCACATGGCCCTGCCGCTGCTTGATCACGGTGTTCAGGAAGTCCAGGCTGCCCGCCTCCTCCACGAGCACGGTCAGCGCCCCCCACCAGGTCCCGTCCGGCGCCTCCGCGATGAACTGGCACGCCCGCCCGCCCCGGCCGGCCACGCGCTCCCTACCAGAAGGAGTCCGGCCGCGCGAGCGACTGCTCGTACGTCTCCAGGAAGGCGATGGGGGCGGCAGGGTCCTGGAGGCCGAGCAGCCGCAGCTCCCTGGCCTTCTCCCACTCCTCGGGCCGTACGGCCCGAATCTCATGGTTCATGGAGCCGATGATCCTCGGCTCCCCGCAACGCCGCAACGAAAAGCCCCCACCCCCGACTGCCCCACAAACGCAGAAAGGGCCCGCACCACCCAGGTGCAGGCCCTCCCCACATTCATCATCTTCAAAAACTGTTCGGCGGCGACCTACTCTCCCACAAGGTCCCCCTTGCAGTACC